>JBBSOB010000005.1:0-47796 GCA_038260205.1 Phormidesmidales cyanobacterium | reverse complement strand
CGGGTGCTGCTGCTGCGCTTTCTCAAAGGCCCTGGCCGCACCTACGACGAAGATGCCGCAATAGAAGCCCTGCAGCGAGGCTTTCCCCATCTGATCGATCAGGTGCGCACCGGACGAGCCGAGTTTTTTGGCCCTGAAGAGATTACCCGGTTCGACCGGCAAGAAGCTCAGCGAGGCTGGGATATTGCGAAAGGCGCGATCGCCTCCGGACTCTACTCCGTCATTGTCTTAGACGAAATCAACCCCGTGCTCGATCTCGATCTCCTCTCCATTGCAGACGTGATCAAATCGCTGAAGAACAAGCCCGACCCGTTAGAAGTGATTGCTACCGGGCGCGGCGCACCGCCAGAGCTGATCGAAATTGCCGATTTGCACTCAGAGATGAAGCCCCAAGTTCATCAGTCCGCCGCCGAAATTGGCATTGAGGGCATTGAGATTTATACCGGGGACGGCAAAGGCAAATCTACCAGCGCGCTCGGCAAGGCGTTGCAGGCTATTGGCAAGGGCATTAGTCAAGATAAGTCTCATCGCGTCATGGTGATTCAGTGGCTCAAAGGCGGCAAAGGCTATACGGAAGATGCTGCGATCGCGGCTCTTCGCAAAAGCTATCCCCACCTAGTCGATCACCAGCGCTGTGGCCGCGACGCGATTGTTTGGCGCGGGCAGCAGCAGCCCATCGACTATGTGGAAGCCGAACGCGGTTGGGAAATTGCTAGCACCGCGATCGCCTCCGGTCTATACAAAACCATCATTCTCGACGAACTCAATCCTACCGTCGATTTGGAACTCATTCCCGAACAGCCCATTATCCAAACCCTGCTGCGCAAGCCCAAAGGCACCGAAGTTATCATCACCGGACGCTGCAAAAATCCGCCTGCCTATTTCCAGCTAGCCAGCGCCCATTCCGAAGTCTTTTGTCACAAACATTACGCAGAGCGCGGCGTAGAACTCAAGCGCGGCGTAGATTTTTAGCCCCTCAGCTACAGATTTTCACGCCCAACTACAGATTGGCTCGCCTTAAAAACGGCACAACGGCCCCGCTCACTTTCTCCGCCCAGTCTTCTTGAGCATAGTGGCCGGTTTCCTCTAGCTTCACCACATCTACGTCTTTTAGCCTTTTCGCAAAGCTTTCTGCTAGGCTCACCGGCAGCCACTTATCGGCAATGCCCCAGGCAATTAGCGTCGGCCTATCCCAATCTTGAAACGCGCGATCAATTTCAGCGGTGACGCCTTTCACATCTAGCTGCTTCACCGTTGCTAAGAGCGATCGCCCCGCATCCGAACTCTTCAAAAAGGGCTTGCGATACACGTCCAAATCAGCATCGCCCACCTCATAAGGCCCACCGCCTTCTAGCGTTCGATCCACCAAAATAGGATCTTGCGTTAGCATATCGCCCACCAGCGGAATCCCCATCTGCGAAATCTTAAACGGCAGCTTTGCCTCACTTGTCAAAGGCGTATTCAAAATAATTAGCCGCTCAATTCGCTCCGGATGCTGAGCCGCGTACAGCAGCCCAACCGAGCCTAAAAATCCCTGCACAGCCAAAGAGAACGTCTCCAGTTCTAGCGCGTCCACCAGCGCCGACAGCGCTTTTACAAAAGAATCTGGCTTATAGTCAAACGTTTGCTTATCTGGCTTAGACGAATAGCCATGGCCAATCCAATCAGGCGCGATCGCCCGAAAACCCGCCTCGGCCAGCGGAGCCATCACCCCTCGCCAGCTATACCCTTGCGATACTAACCCGTGCAATAAAACGACCGGTGGCTTACGCGACTCATTTTTTGGCACACTCTCCCGATAAAACCATCTCAACGCACCGACCTCAATTGACTTTTCCGCAATCTTCATGCCGTTCTCTTTCATCCGTCATTCCCCGCAATACCTCTAAAAGCTTACCGCTCAAGAGCCGCCTAGCTGACAGTCCAGGCCGTTTTGGCAAAACCGATTATGCCTGTGCGCTATAGCGCGTAGCTGCGGCCCCACCTCATGAAAACGCTGAGCCAAAATGCTAGTGTAATCAAACTGACATCTTCATTCTCATGAGTATCAATCCCTCTTCAGATTCGCCTAATCTTGCCGTAGCCCGACTGCAAGACATTCGCCCTGAGCTGCTGCGGCTGCACAAAGCCCTGCTTAACTCAGAGCGCATCGTCTACGAACAGGCCAATGGCCCCATTGCCAACAGCGGCGAATTTTTTCGACTGGTCATCGACGACGACGCCTTTAGCTGGCTGCGCCCAATTTCCCAATTTATTGTGCAAATAGACGAACTCCTCGATCTGCGCAAGAAAGACAAAGTAGACCCCGAAAGCGCCTCTATCCTGCTCGAAAAAGCCCGTCTGATGCTCAAGCCCAATAAGGATTCGCTCACGCCACTAGGAGAACATTACTTTCAAGCCATTCAGCGCGATCCCAATATCGCCCTCATGCACGCCGACATCTCGGAAAAGCTGAAAAAGCAAAATAGTCTAGAAGAATAGGCCAGAAGAATAGCCAGAAGAATAAACCGGTGACAACGCTAAAGGACTAAACATGTAGCTGCGATCGCGCAAATAGCTTTCTAAAAGCATCCTTAAAAGCTAGATCAGTCTACTCAACAGATTGCAGCGTTTTTAAGGTAACCAAAGCAGCGGGTTTTAAAGCCGCTTTCTTTTTTCTAGCGATGAGACGCTGCTCGTGCCACCACAGCCCAATAATAAACGTGGTAAACAGCAGCGATCCGGGTTCTTCTAAATAGCCAGGGAAAAGTCCGGTCACTAGGGTAGCCATCACCAACAGTCTAGAAAAATCGTGAAGGCAATAACAGCGCCATACGGTCATCCAGATAAATGCATAGCTAGTGACGCCTAATATGCCTAAGTCTGACCAAAGCCCGGCCCAGCTAAATAAAGGGCCGTACATTGCCGTGCCCATGACATCACGACTCTCTCTAGCCGCCGCAATCATAATGTCATCACGCAGCGCTAGGAAAGGATGGGTTGCCCCAATAGGATCTAGGAGATAGCTGTATTTCTCCATCATCCATCCGCCCAGACGACTAACGCCATGACCTGGGCCTAGCCCAAAAATGTAGCCCATAGCTGAGCTGTAATGTTTGGGAATTTGATCAAAAGCCATTAGCTTAGCGCGATAAAATTCGCTGTCGAAGTTCATCAGTTGATCGGGTTTAATCCATAGGGCGTAGGGTGCAAAAAAGGGAACGTTGTCTAAGGCCCAAAAGAAGAAAACAAACAAGAAAGCGCCAAAGACGATGTAAATTAAAGATTTTGCATTGACTTTGCTGAGCGAAAACAACATAAACCCAATAATAAAAGAGCCTAAAACAAGCTTTGTATCTGATATGATAATTTGCCAAAACGCGGCTCCTACAACCGCTAACCGCAGCCACATGGGTCTTGTTTTCTCGCTAAATAAATAGTATATGGCGAAAATAAGCGAGACAATAGAGGATACGGTTGCTCCGGCAACCGAGAAAAACGCCCCATATAGAAAGTCTGGGTTGACTTGGCCTAGCGCGTATTGCTGGTAATAGACAAGGGCTAGATTGTACAGCGCGAAGATTGCAACCCAATTTTTTAACTGCTGAATTCGCTCGCCGGATAGAGGAAGACTAGTAATCGCAACTAGCATCATAAAAGGCTCGGTAAATAGCAGAAAGCTAAGGATGACGTTGATTAGCCCGGCACCATTTAGCAATGCGCTAGTCAGGTTGACCATGAAAAAGATGGCAAGTGCTGCTACCACTGATCCTACAGCAGCAATCTGCTGGCGATCGCGTACACGCGTGCTGCACAGCGCAAATCCGCAGGCAATAGGAACCAGCGCAAAATGCGCAAAGTTAATCAAAGCAGGCGCACCCAGCGATTCTATTGTGCGGGCAAAGAAAACCGTGGAGAACGCGACTAGTGCCAGGGTAGAGGTTTGAACCTGCTGCTTTTTTTGATAGCTTGGATACATACGAATATCGCTTCTATTAAATGGGTGGGCGTTAAATAGATGGAAGCATCAATTAGGGCTACGCAATCAGAGAGTTCTATACGACCAAACTGGGATGAGAAACAGGCTCTATCTCCTGAGTAAGCAATGTGCTTAATAGTTTTCGCCATTGCTCAACAAAGCAAGAAACACTGTATTGACTAGCAGCAATATGAGCTTGCTTACCCATCTCTGCTAGCTGATCGCGGCGTTCAATAACATTCTTTAAAGCGTTCTCTATCGACGCGGGATTACGTTCAACTAGCCAGCCGTTAACGCCCGGCTGTAACAACTCTTCTACGCCATAAAGCTGCGTCGCCATAATGGGTAAACCGGCGATCGCAGCTTGAAACACAACCAGCGAAAAAGTCTCGTAGGCCGACGGCAAAACAAACAGATCGGAAAGCCATAAATAAGGCCGAATATCGGATTGAAACCCGACAAAGCGCACCTGTTCGCCAAGGTGCAGGCGATCGCATTCGTCTTTATAGTCACGAACGAGCGCATCATGACCGCCAACAACAACCAGTTTAACCTGCGGTGCATTTAGCTCCGAGAGTGCTTGAATCACCAGCGCTAGCCCCTTGCGTTCAAAGTCGCCTAAAGCGGCAAAAGCCAGCACAATATCATCGGCAGCCCATCCTAACTGAGCGCGTAGCTGACTCGAGTTGTGCGAGTCTGGCCGAGTAAAAGAATCGACGTTCAAAGGATTTGGGATCGTCTCAATCGCACCTGGAATAGCAGAACGGTAAGTCTTTGAAAGCTCGCGGGCTAACCCTAGCGACGGCACAACGGTTGTTTTTGCCTGGCGCAGAGATTGAGCTTCAGATCTGGCATTGAAGCGGTGATTGATAAAACGAACGATGCCTCTGATTGATGAGAGTTTGAGAATCTGCTGGTTTAAGTAGGCCCGATGACAAAAATGCATGTAGCAAATATCACAATCAGAAAATTCGCCTTCTGTAGAAATAACTAGATCTAGTTTGTGCGATTGGCGCTGAATAAATCTTTGGTAATAGAGGGGTGCTAGATACTTAAAAACAACATAGCGAGCGATGACAGGCTTGCTAGGTAAAGGAACCCGAATCCAGGTTATGGCCTCAGGATCGGGATTGTCGAACCTATCTGCAAATACGATGAAGTGATATTCGTGGCTGAGGTTTTTGAGTATTTGTAGAACGCAGCTTCCCGCTGGGCTGTCGGTCGTAATAGAAAGATCGAAGATTGCAATACTCTTTTGGCTCATGGCTAGCTTTTCATTTCTGTAAAGATCGTATTAGCAAATTTTTCGACCGTGTTTTCCTGTGCAAATACCTCCATTTTGTCAGCACTAAAAAATTGCTCGGCGGGCTGCTGCAAAAACTGCGCGATCGCTTTTGTCAACTCATCAGGCCGCGTAGAATCTACCGCAAGTCCTAGCTGATAGCGGCGAACCAGCTCTCCCATCAATCCATAGTTAGAGCTAATGACGGGCTTTTTAGCCGCTGCCGCCTGCAGCAGAATGCCGCTCATGCCAATATGTTTTTGGTAGGGAGCCAAAACCACATCAGCCAATTGAAAGTAGTCTTTCACGGCCTGCTCGCTGATAAATTCGTACTGTTCAATAATCTGTACAGGCTGCTCACTGCGAACCTGGACGATTTTGGCCTGAAATCTGCTTTTTGTCGCAAGATCGCAGCGACCGACTAGCAAAAAGCAGAGATTTTGACAGAGGTCAGAGGGCAGTTGAGCGATCGCCTCTAACATCTGCCCTACGCCCTTACGCTCTGATAACTCGCCAAATAATAAAAAAACCTTGCGCTGCGCTTCGATGTTTGAGTGCGATCGCAACTCCAGCCAAGAAGCCTGCGATACCGCCGTTTCCACCGGATCAGCTAAAGCAACGGTCTTACGCTGAGTGCGTCCCTTATTCAACACTTCTACCGCAAACGGATCGAGACAAAATAGCCGATGCAAATGAGACTGTCGAAGAATCAGAGCCAACATTAGCCGCTCTTGCTGTTGCTGAATGCGAGCCTTGAGCGTAGGCACATAGCCCGGAAAACGGGCGTAGTGAAAAGTCGGTTTGAAATAAATACTAGAGATCGGGCAGGGCGGGGTTTGTGCAAGCAAAAATGGCCAGGTAAAAAAGTCAAACGACGCGAGAAAACAGTGAGTTGCTCGCAGATTTTTAGCATAGGCACACATCAAATTCCATTCCTGCCAGGCTCTTGCCTTGCGCTGCAAAAACGAGCTAGGCTTGACCGTCAGCGTAGCTTCTTCGGATGGGGTAAGCGGCAAAAAAGAGACGTTGGCTTGAGGATATTGTTGGGCGATCGCCATAATCTCACTACATTCTGCGACAAACTGGGCCGTCACAACAACGTAAAAATGGCCCTGCATCGCCTGTTCGCACCAATAGCGAACCAAATGCCGGATATAAACCGCATGATGGCCATAAATAGACATCTCAAACAGCATAATCCTATCGCTAGCTTGAGAGATGCTCAGCGACTGACCAGACAAAGATTTCACATCTTTCTGCAACATTTAGAAGAGCGCGGAATAAAAGCCTTTAGCGGCTAGGTTTGCTTGAGTTCATTATTCAGGGTCAAACTCTCCTCTTCAGGAAATATTACGATCCAGCGCTCATTTCTTCAGTCTTTTAAAATTCAGACCCAAAAATTCAGACCCAAACATCAGACCTAAAAATTCAGGCCCAGAAACTAGGCCCAGACGCTATCCCCAGGCCGGAAGCCAAACATACTTTTTCTTACGAGTCAGCAGCCAAGCAAAATACGTCAGCAAAAGTACGCTGCTCCCCACAATGGGGACTTTAGCAACCTTAACAATCAGCATTTTTCGTCGCTTGGAGGGTGTTGCCGAACTGACACTACCACCTCGAACGCGGTACTTGATCAGCGGCTTCGGACACCTTACTTTAGACACCTGCTCTCTAGTTCGTATCCACCAATCCCCATCTTCTATCACAGGAGAGTCCGTAAATGGATGCTGTCTCATCACGTCTGCCTTTACTAGCCACGATGATGGCATCGGAATATTGCGCGCTAAGGCAAAGGCACGAACTGTCGTTTCCTCGTCTACTAGATAGTGATCTGCGCCCACAAAATCGCACCCGGTATCTCTAGCAATAGTCCTTTGGATCAGCGTTTTTTCCGGACACCACACGTCATCACCGTCGCAGTAGGCCACCCAGTCGGTTTTCACAGATTCTAGCGCCCGATTTCGAACTAGTCCAGCAGACATCATCGGCAATCGAACTATCTGCAATCGTGGGTCTAAAAGAAAATCGCTAATAACTTCATTGACCCAACTGTTGTTCTCTTCAATACACAAAACAACCTGACTAATATTGTCATCCGATAAAACAGCGTTAATAGTGTCGAATAAAAAAAGCTGTTCGCCGTCTGTCATAGCAGTGATGATAGCGGCTACATCTTGAAAACCTTCAGTCGTTTTATGCATGTTACGGTCGTTGATTAGATTCACTTAGCTACGCATGTACACATATGAAACTTATACATGTGTGAGCAGAGCAAACAGGCCATATACAGACTTTCACTCAGGGTAGATTTGCTCAGGAAGCATTGATTAAAAACAGGCATCTTCACCCACTTACAGGGTTCGCTATCTACATAACAGAGTGATAAATCTCTAGCAGCTGGTCGTAGTTTTTAGCAGCAGAATAGCACCTCTCAAATTCCTGTCGAGTGGTTTGTCTAATCGAGGTAAAGCCCTGGGGATGAGCCAAGCAACGCTCGACAACTTGCTCCAAATGAGACGCGTTTCCGGCTTCAAAATGCCAGCCCGTAATGTTCGGCTGCACCAGGGTACTCATCGCGCCCAAATCGGAAGCCAAAACCGGCGTCCCCACCGCAACAGACTCTACAATCGGTCGGGGCAATCCCTCATACCATTTGGATGGCACCACCAAAAGCAGTGCGCCTTTCATCTGTTGATAGACCGTTTCTGGGGGGCAGCGGCCCAGCCACTCAATACCTGTATAGCTACGAGCAGCTTGCTTAACCTCACCCGCCAAAGGCCCATCGCCAATTATTTTTAAGGGTAGCTTTTGGCCTAGCTTTGCCCAGGCTGACAAAAGCGTATCGATTCCTTTTTCGACCGATAATCGCCCTACATACAGCGCGTATTTTCCTGGCTGAGGCTGGTAACCCGGATCGGGATCCACAAAGTTGGGCTTGATATGAACAATATCTTGAGAGATGCCGCCTTGAACAAACTTGTCTTTAGCAAAAGCCGTGAGCGCAATATAAGCATCGACCTGATGATTCCAGGTTTTAGCTAGGCGATGAGCCGTCAAAACGGTGGCAACCGCGCCACTCGCAACCCAGCTTTCGCGGTAGCATTTGTGCGCCACACCCGGCCAGGGAATTGTCTTGCCTAAGCAATCTTCGCAGGGCCTCCCCTCACGAAAAAACAGCGCGTTGGGACAGAGCAAGCGGTAGTTGTGAAGGGTCTGCACCACCGCAGCACCAGCCGATTTGGCAGCGTAGTAAGCAGCCGGAGAAATCAGGGGAAAAGTGTTGTGAAAGTGAGCAATTTGAATGTTGTTTTGCTTAATTAAATCTCGCAGCTCTTGATAAACTTTGCGGTTCCACATCATTTTGGTTGCGGTGGCGATCGCTCCTGTAGAAACCAGCTGATCGTTATGAGCCGTATATTCTAAAACCGTGTGGCCGTGCGCTTTTAGCAGATCAGATTCGGCCTTAAACACCGCATCTTCTCCGCCAGCTAGCTGATAGTAGTTGTGAACAAGCAGTATGCGCATAAAAGTTGTTTTGAATTTGATGAGAGCCTTTTGCGTGACTCAGCTCAGAATCTGTTCGTACATTTGAATTTGGGCAATAATTTTGCGATCCCAGTTGTAATGTTCGCGGACGATCTCCCGACCGGCTGCGCCCATTTGCGATCGCAAGTCTTCATCCTCAGCTAACTTCACCATCGCCGCCGCTATTTGAGCGATCGCCTGTTCGGGATCAACCGGCTGAATTTTAAAGCCAGCAGATGAAGTCACCAGCACGCCAGGCCCGCCCAAATCAAGACAGACTACTGGCCGACCGGCGGCCATCGCTTCTAGACACACCAAACCACCCGAATCATGCAGGCTAGGATGCACCAGAACGTGACAGTCGCCCAGTTTTTTTAGCCCATCTTGCCTGGGCAATCGGCCCAAAAACTTCACCTGCGGGGCTATCCCTAAGGTTTCGGCCAGTAGCTGCAACCGCCCCTGCTGCGGGCCTTCTCCTACAATCCAATACTCGCTCTGGAGCAGCTTAGCGGCGGCAAAAGCCCGCAGCCCTAGATGAAAGCCCTTCCAATGCAGCAGCCGTCCCATGCTGATAAATCGGATCGGATCGCGGCCTACCGGCTCAATTTTCGCTAGCGTCTGAATTTCTTTGGCAGATAGACCAATTCCTGAAATTGTACGCACGTTAGGTGCCTGAAGTTTTTTTAGGCGCACAGCCGTATCGTTTGTGGTGGCGATCGCGACTCGACTGCGTCTGGCCGTAAGATGAACAAAAGGGTCGGCCTCGCCCACATTTCGAGCAATATCTCTAAGTTGCTCGTACAGCTTTCCTCGCCAGCCAAAGTCTTGCCAAAATGCCTTGGGCGATCGCTCACCGCCACCCACCGGCCCCCAAACAAAAGGCACTGGTAAAAACGAGAGAAAGCTAGGATTAGAATATTTTACATAGGTGACATGGTGAATAATGTCTATTGCTACGTCTTTTAGCAGCGATCGCCCCGAAAAATACGCCCAGATTTGCCAGAGATAGTAGTGCAGGTATACGTCTAGCTGCGATCGCTTGCCCTCAAACGACCAGTCGTAAACCCAGCCCAGCGGATCGAAGTAAATAATGGTCAGGTTTGCTATGGGCCGCTGCGCCAACTCAGCCTCAATTTCAGGCCGGTGAGTATGAGAGGTAAACACCCATACCTGATGAAACTGCGCTAGTTTTTGGGCCATGTTCCAACCGACAGCAGGCTCCGAGCCACTGTGGGGTTCACAAGCATAAGCAGACAAAAGGATGTTCATAAATAGGGGTTGCTAGCTTCTAAATCTGGGTGATTAGCTCGCAGAAGAACGCGGCAGCACTTTGAGGTGTCAAATCAGTCGCTAATTGCTTTGAGCGATCGCCCATCGTTTCAATCAGCGACGGCTGCTCGATAAAACGGCGCATCAGGGCTGCTAGCTGTTCCGTGTCATAAGGGTCAAAAATATAGCCATTCTCCCCGTCAACCACAACTTCTGTCGCCCCCGCCCACTGAGAGCACAGCACCGGCTTACCAAAGGCCATCGCTTCCGAAACCACCATGCCCCAAATATCTTCTAATGTCGGAAACACAAAAACATCAGACTGCTCGAAGTAAGCGCCTAGCTGATGATAGTCAACGCCCCCCAACCATTGAATACGATCTTCTAAATCTTGTTCTTTAGCCAACGACGCTAACGCTTCGCTGTCGGCACCTTCACCCACAACCCACAGCGTAAAATGCTCACATCCCTGTTGTTTTAGCAGCGCACAGGCATGTATCAAAAGCTCTAGTCCCTTTCTAGGAACTATCTGTCCCACAAAGAGAAAAACGGGCTTTTTGATGGCCGACGGTATGGGCAGAAGATTCGCTTGGTCTAAGGGGCGATCGCAACCATTCAGGGCCGACATATCTGGCACCAAATAAGGCTTCACAAACACGTTAGTAGTCTTGGCCCAGGCCACCTCTGTGAGATACTGTTTGCCCATTTTGCTATTGGCAATAAAAGCGCTGATAAATTGGCTCATCAGTCGGCGAGGAAACACGCGAATACCCGAATTAAGGTGGTCAACGCCCGGCGACACCCCGTCGAATAAAACCACTACTCGCGAACCGAAGAAAAACTTAAACAATAATGCGATCGCCGTCCAAAGCGAAAAGGCACTCGTAAAAATAACGTCCGGCCTAAACGCCAGTAGCTTCGGCACAATTTCCCAAGACGGAAATATATAGGTTCGGCTATAGCCGCTCTCTGCTTTCGTCGTCTTCAGCACTTTAGTTTCACCCAACACTTCGACTGTGAAATCATTTTCAAATCCAGCGGCAAAGCCCGGCCATTCTCCGGTGTAGATCACCGTTTCCGGATAGCGCTGACTAAACCGGCTAAATAGGGGATGCCAGTAGCTTCCTCGGGCCAAAGAGGGAAATAGCCAAGCCACCCGAGGCATAGAAATTTGGCTGTCTGTAGTACGCTCAGCTTGCAATGTAGTCACGGCCTTTGGTGTAAAGTGATGGGCGAATTTAGTTACAAACAAACAGCACAAGCCGCTGGTTTGACCTTGCATCATCACTTACCTAATCCAAAACAAATTGAGCATCTCAGGAAAATTATTCCACCAATCGCAATAGGAGAGATCCAATATATACTTTGCGATCGCCAATTTTTACTACTAAGCAGTTTCTATTCTCCAAGCATCAATATCCTGGTCATAGCTCACAAATGTGCCGCGAGAAAGCCGTTTTTTAAGCTTGTACGGCGCTGACCAAACCAGGCGATCGCCCGCCGCGATCGCCCTCTCTCGAAGCGTCGCCTTGCGGATCATCGTTTCCAGCTCCAGTTGGTAAGCACTATCCTCACCAACCATCGCCTGAGAAAGTTGGCCAGCATGATACTTAAAGCCGCCCAAATGAGACTTCACCACCTTCAGATCTGCCGCCTGAGAAAATTGTCGCCACAGATAAAAATCTCCAGCGTACTTAAAATTAGCCAGCGTTTCCAAATCAACCTGCTCAGTCAGCTCAGCCGCCCAAAAAGTAGACTCCTGCTGCACATGGGGCAATCCTCTACCATAGAAGCCACATTCAAATAAACAACGCCTGTACCGATAGGGCAATGTCGCCTCGATAATTTGCGATCGCTCATTATAAGAAACGGTATACCCCGTCATCCAGCGAGCGAGCTGCGCCATAAAAATTTCGGCCACCACCCCAAAAGCCCCTGACTGGTAAAGATCACCCGCATTCAAATAAGCAACAACATCTCCAGACACTAGCCTCAACCCTTTAGCAAGCGCATCATACATGCCCCTATCCGCTTCAGAAATAATCTTATAAACACAGGCTTTCGGTGCAGATTTCAGCACAGACTCCGCAATCTCCACCGTTTGATCGGTAGATTTACCATCGCAAATAATATATTCCAGCTCAACCGAGCCATCCATCACGGAGCGCTGGTTAATGACCGACTCAATTGTTTCAGCAATGTACTTTTGCGCGTTAAAACAAGGTGTAATAATAGAGATTTTTTTCATGCGAGTAGCTGCTTATAAAGTTGTATATAGCGATCGCACTGAAGCTCAATAGAATACTCATCTACCGCTATTTCCCGGCAGCGTCGTCTCATCTTAGCCCGCTCGTCATCCGCAGCTAATAACTCCACCAGCTTTTCGCTCAGCCCCTGAGGATCTTCCGGCTCGGCCAGCAAACCCGTTATTCCAGGACGCACCAGATCAGGCACACCGCCTACGCGAAAAGACACCATCGGCGTGCCGCAGGCCATGCTCTCTTGCAAAACCAGCGGCAGGTTATCGGCTCTAGTGGGAAACACAAAGATATCAGCCGCCGAATAGAGAATGGCTTTAAGGCGATCGCTATTCACATATCCCAGCCCCAAAGTCTCCATTCCCAGCGCTTTTAGTTTTCGGTCATCGCCCGAACCAAACGTTAGCAGCAGCGTGTCCTGTTTCAGCGCAGGCGGCAACGCCATCAGCGATTCAAACAGCAAATCGCCACCTTTACGAGCATTCGTTAGGCTTTGAGCGGCAAACATCAAAACGCGCTTACCCGCCGGAATACCCAGAACAGAACGACAGTATTGCGGATCTAACGGTTGATATCGCTGAGTGTCGATACCATTGGGAATATGTTGAACATTAAACCGCTGGAGCAGCGGACTTTGTTGGGCTTGCTGGGTCAGCCACCGGCTAGGTGCAACAACGCTGACTCGAGCGCGGCCATACGCGCGATCTTTGAGCTGCCATTCCCAATGGGTCGCATCCCGGTTTACCTGAGGTTCCTCACCTAATAGCGGACAGTGCCCACAGCCGATTTTCCAGCGATCGCACTCATAGCTATAAGCGCAGTGCCCGGTAAAACTCCACATATCGTGCAGCGTCCACACCGCAGGCTTTAGAGCCGTTAACTTTGGCAGGGCCAGATAGGAGAAAAAGTCGCTGTGCAGATTATGAAAATTCAGCACCCAAGCCGCCGGAAAAAAAGGCTGACTCGGCAGATTAAAAGTGGAAAACCGAGTGATGTCGTTTAGCCCTATTTTTCTAGATGCCTTCGTCAGCGCAAACTCACCCACATTAGCGGCTCGCTCAAGCCGGTGGTAGTGGGCAGATTTATTCAAACCAGAATCACTGCCATTCAAGGCTCGACCATACGCATAGGCCGAATCAACCCCCATTTTTTGCAGCGAATGGTGCAGCCGGTCGGAGGCAATAAACGCGCCGCCAATGCCGCCCCAGGTATTGATATGTAAAACGCTTGGCGAGGCCATAAGAATCAATAAAAATTAAACCAGACACATCGCCAGCACCGTACCCATATCCTGAGTGCGCTTAAGCTGAGACCAGAGCTGAGGGAAAAACAAAGCAAAGAAAACGTGCTTTTTAGGCACCTTCAAGCGGTTCATCAAACTATCTACTTTCCCCACTCTCTCGTAATTACCCAGCACTTCCGAATACAGCTTTTGCCAATAGTCCGGGGCATGTTGATTGACAATTCTGACAATTTCTTCGCAGCGGGCAGATCCGCCGGTACTAGACTTATGTGCATCGTGAAATCGGTAAATTGAATACAGCTTCGATACATACTCAAAATCAGTCAGCTTAGACGCTCTGATAAACCACTCCCAGTCTAAAACATAGTGATAGTCGCTGTTTAGCTCGGTCGCATCTGTCCACAGTTTGCGCGTCCAAAAGGCGCTGGGCTGCGCGATAAAGTCGCAGTAGGTGAGCCGCACCGGATCGAAGCTGCCTCCCATGGCCTGCACATGGCCCAAAAGTTGTTCTTCTGTCTGGCTAATATGCAAAGAACCGCCGTAAACCAGATGGTAGTCTTGCGTACGATTGTGAAACCGCCGACCGATATCTAAAAGCGTTCCGGGCAAATACATATCGTCCGAATTTAGCCAGCACAGCACGTCGCCAGAGCTGAGCCGCATCCCCTGATTAATCGCATCTGCCTGTCCCTTGTCTTTTTTAGAGTGCCAGTAGTGAATATGCTCTGCATATTGTTCAATTACTTCAACCGTATTATCTGTGCTGCCGCCATCAATCACAATAATTTCTAGATGGGGATAGCACTGCCCAATGACAGAAACCAAAGTCTCCTCAATAAACGCTCCCTGATTAAATGAGGGAATAATTACTGAAATAGAAGGATAATCCTGATTTTTCACTACTTTAGAATATCCTCTAATTTTCGAACAAAGTCACCAATCGGATCGCGAGCCACCAGCCGCCGAACCTGAACGGCAGCGGCCTGTCCCATGGCTTCCCAGCGATCGCGCTGCTGCCAGGCCCGCTCCAAAGCCTGATCCAAACAGCCTACATGGGGAGCCGTAGCGATAAACCCATGGACATTATCTTGAATCAGCTCCGTATTGCCTGCCACATCCGTCACAATACAGGGCCGAGCGCACAGCATTGCCTCCACTACGGCCAGCGGCAGTCCCTCATATCTCGAAGGCAAAATCAAACCGTGATGATTGGCCCAAATAGATTCCACGTCATCCACATAATCGCCAAACTTTATTTGCTCTAGATTCCACAGCGCCTTGAGGCCCGCCAATGTGGCCTTACTTGTCCCGTTGCCGTACAGCGTTATTTGGAGCGATCGCGCTCTCCATTTCTCAGTTCTTAGCACCTCAAACAGCAAATCTTGGCCCTTACTAAAAGGCTCCAACCGGCCCACACAGGCCAACTTCAGCGGTTCATCAGATTGAGGCCAAGCCGGAGCCGCATCATAAGCCACCTTAAACGGATTTCTCACCACCTGAGCGTGAGCAAGATCACTCGCAATTTGCTTTACCGTTAAGTCAATATTGCCCTGAGAGACAAAATAACAGGCGGCCGACCGCTCATAAGCCACCTTCAGCCGCTGCGCCCTCTCATCCGGCGGCCAGTAGTTAGGCGCAGCCGCCTCGGCAATGGGGGCAAAAGGAATATTCCGCGACAGGCAAGCCTCCATCCAGCCCAGGCCGTCGATGTTGCTAGCCTGCGAAATCACGGCCAAGTCTGGCTTAAAGCGATCGAGCCAGCGATAGTAAGTCTCCGATTTATACAACTTAAAGCGCAACAGATGCAGCGGCGTTTTGTTGTACCACCGGTAGCCAATTTCACAGCCCGCCTGCGCCAATTCGTCTACTTGAGGCACGCTAGGCTCCCAGCCCTGCACATTCACGCCTACCGCATAGCCCATTTTCGCCATGCGCAAAGCACTCTGCGCCCACAGTTCTTCACTGCCGCCCCAGGGCGCTGATTGGTTTACTGCAATAAAAGCAATTCGGCGGGTCATAGCGGTTGTTCTAAGGCATTCAGCACATTAAACGGCGTTCAAAATAATCTGTTCAATCAGGTCTGTCACTCGCTGAGTGGCTTGACCGTCTAATTGTCCTATATAGTCATATACAAAGCGCTGCTGACCATTCAGCATAGTTTTACGCGCCGTTTTGTCCATAGATTGAGTTTGTTGAAGAGCCGCTAACAGAGTCTTAGCATTGTGGGCAGGTAAGGCCGCTTGATAGGGAGCCAGCGGGAGCACCGGGGGAGAAGGCGCGAAGTGAGCGTGAACCACCGGCCGACCAAAAAACATTGCTTCGACAGCGGCAGTAGAGTCTTCGGAGATGACAATATCGGTGTTGGGAAGGCAGGTCTGTAGAGGACGATGAGTGACGGTGACGCGATCGCTCAATCCCCGCTGTTCGATCTGTTCTGAGTACAAACCAACATAGTCTAGCGGATGAGGCTTTATCGTTAGCTGAGCCGAGGCGATCTGTTCTAGTGCGGTGAGAAGCGCGTCTAAAATGTCTAAGCCTTCTTGCGGCGATCGCGAGGGCAAATAGCATTTATGAGGCCCATGCGGACGAGTCGCCCACAGCCACCGATCTTTTCCCTGATGTAGCTGTCGAGGCAACCGCAACCCATCGTACTCAGGATTGCCCGTCACCTCAAGGCGAGGCTGTTGCACAGACTCTGTTCGATATCGCTGTTGGCGGGCCTTTCCCCACACCGCAATTACGTCGGCATAAGCCTCATTCAAACAATATCGCTCGCAGTCTAGACAATGCTGAATCACCAGCGTCGGAATATTGGCACGCTTGGCAACGGCGACATATTCTTGAAGCGGCGTGTGGTTATCGGCAAATACCAGCATGGCCTGAGGACGCGCGATCGCTAGCTCAGCCTCTATCTGTCGCACCAAAGACGCCTGCTGCCGTAGCTGTTGCTGTAGCGGCTGCCGGTCGGCCAAAAGCAGCTCAATATCAAAAGCTCGCAGCCCACGCCTAATTCCCTGATAAAGCTGCTCAGAAAAGTCGAGGTCGTCGAGGTCAGAGTCAGCCGAGGGCTGTCGCCAAACTTGAAACCGCGCCACGCTGGGATTTTCACCATGAGCCATCGGCCCCATTAGTCGCAGGTCTGACTTTTTTGCCAACGCCGCCAAAGTTGAACGCAAAGACCCATGCTGCCTGGGCACAAACAGAACTGGCCTAGCGTCCGTAAAGCGACTCAAGCGCAGACTCGACTCGCTCACCCACCGACTCAGCGAGTCAACCGGTCGTTTAATCTGCTGCTTCCATTTTGGATAGGGTAAAAGAGCCGCTGCTTTCTGTTGGTCTTGATCGATCAGGCGCTGCTCAAAAGCAAATCCACCCGGATCGATCCGGTGCCGCATGGCCCGAGGCACTTTGTCCCA
The DNA here is from genome assembly GCA_038260205.1 of Phormidesmidales cyanobacterium. Classification (GTDB taxonomy): domain Bacteria; phylum Cyanobacteriota; class Cyanobacteriia; order Phormidesmidales; family Phormidesmidaceae; genus Phormidesmis. The sequence continues at coordinate 30,845 of JBBSOB010000005.1, read as the reverse complement.
CAAAAAATAGCGAGTCAACGCGCCGTAGTCGAGACCTTCACGAACAACCTCAATGCCGCTATGTTCTGGCCAACCGCAGATCGCCTGCCAAGTGAGCGCATCAAGATCAGTAGCGGCGTCCGTAGCGGCTGTCGTGCTAGATGAAAGCACAGGTTGAATGACAAGATTTGCCTGAACATCGGGCTGAGACATTTGGCTTAAGCATCGGGTTGAGGCTGAACAAAGATCAGGCGTTTTATGCGCGATCGCACCTTCGGAGTCACGTCTTCAATGGCTTCTTTAAAAAACCGGAAAAACAGCACAATCGCCCCAATGGGAACTCTCCAAAGTCGATTCACCCCAGATCGAATGCCCCTGGGCAAAGCAGACACCGCCTTATGCCGCGCCGTCAATCGACCCAGATCACGCGCCCGGACAATATCCGATCGCAGCACTTCTCCCTGGTCATACGCTTCAAAAAATAAGTTATCCCAAAGCTCACTAATCGCATTGTGATGAAAGCGCCAAGGCTGAGTAGACAAATTGGTAAAGTGAACGATTTTAGAGTCCGGGTAAACCACGTCCAAATGGTTCCATTCGCTAGGCAACGTCTTAATGTTCACGTTGAAATGCGCTCTAAACGGCCCCGAAAAGTTCATCAAATCCGTCAGAGAGAACTTTTTGGCCTCAATCAGCTTCAGCAAAGATTCCAGACTCCAAATAGAAGCTTTCTCGCAGTCCAAAAGCATCACGCTCACAAAGTAATGCTCGTCGCTAGAAGCATAATAGTCCTTCAAATAGTGCCGAACATAGTGGGGATAGCACTTTGCCTGTTTAACCGGAACCGCAGCGGCAATATGTCCTTCCAAATCAAAGTTCCAGAGATCGGCAATATCAGACATGGAAAGCTGATCGGAGTCGCAGTAAATAGCCTTACCCTGATAGTCGCACCACTCAGGAATCGCCCAGCGAGCCAGCGTAAACGCAGTGGCCCCCGGAATGTGCTGCGTCAGTGCAGAGGGCAGCGCTTTCACCTCGCCAGTCGCTAAATTGGTAACCGAGCCATTCAACCCATCAATGATATTGAAATCAATCGGGTGCTGAGTATGCTTTTTGAGCGTATAGGCATAGACCTTTTGCTCTATTACATTCTTATTGCTAGAACCAATAAAAATTCGGATGGGTTCTAGCGTTTGAATAACATCGCTCATAAGAGTCTCCTTAATCAATATGTATGTCTGTATGCGCTTTAAGACAGCCGCAAATGCTGTAAAGATCGCTCGACTTTCTCTATCGAAACCTGGATGTTGGCTTGACCTGGAGTTTGAATATTCTCCGCGGTTTCGCCCAGCAGATACCAATGTTCATGTCCCATCACTTCGCTCAAAGACCAAAAACAAATGCCAATGCCCTCTGCCGTAGATTCTAGTATCTCCAAAACCTGAGTGTCCGGCTGAGAGAATATCAGATTGGCTAGCCCTGCTCCGTGAGGCGCAACCACCGCATTAGCCGCCGCAAAAAGTCTCACAATCTGTTCAAACGTCATCGTTTCAAGCAAATATTTTTTAAACCCATATTGCTTCAACAGCTTCTCTAGCTCGGGTTCATTGACTATTTTTCGACCTTTGGCCGAGTCTCGGCTAATGTAAATGCGCTCCTGCCGTTCTATACGATTGGGATCAATTCCAAACTTGTTGTAGCATTTCTCCCGCAGCCACTCGTTTAGACCAGGCAAATCGCGACCATGTCGTTTGGTTGGCGGCGAAAAGTAAAGCGACTCTACTTCCCATATCTCGCCAAGCGGCAAAGGACAGGTTTGATCCTGGTTAATGCCGACGGCGGCCAAGCTTTCATACTGCCACTGACGAAGCCCCTGAGGCACGATGTAGGTAATATCTTTGGGTAGTCGCTCTACCGTTAGATACAGGTTTTGCAACACATCATGCAGCCAGTGGTAGGGATTATTGCCCTGACAGTACAACTGCAAAATCGAATAGTACTGACCCGACTTGGTCACCTTCTTAATTTTTGCTAGCTGCCGCTGAACAAGACTATAGTACTCAGGAAATCCTTCCATATGCCCTTGACTCATCAAGGGTTCGAGCGCATAGCTACCATCTGGCAGAATAATCAGCCCGTTTTGCCCAACCAGTTTAGGCTGAGAGATGCGAGCTAAATATTTCTCACTGGAGGTATAAAAACCATCTCTCTCCATCATCGACAAAAATCTGGGATGAATCTCAGATTCGATGGTTTTGGGTAGCGTTAGCTGAACCGTCTGCGACTGAGTAATGGCAGTCTCAATCACCTCCGCATCGGCATCAGGATGAGTTTCAATCCAGTCCTTTACGCTAGGGCAAACCACCGGCTGCCAAACCGCGTTCAGCATCACCTTTAGTCTTTCTTTTAGCAAGAGTCCTTCTTTTAGCAAAAGCCTTCCTCGCAAGGGAACAGATCGAGTCGTTGTCATCCAAGACAATCTTCTCAACGGTTTTACGAATTACACTGCGATCAAAGATTTGGCCTTAACTAGATCCTCTGGCGTATTAATTTCTAGAATAGGCGCAGCCGTTTGACAAACCACTATACGATAGCCATGCTCCAAAACCCGGAGTTGTTCTAACGCTTCGCACTGTTCGAACGGCGTTGGAGCTAGCTTGGCATAGTGTGCTAAAAAGTCGCGGCGAAACGCATACAGGCCCATGTGGTGATAGACCGGCGCAGCCATCTGCTGACGGAAGTAAGGAATTGGCGCGCGCGAAAAATACAGCGCCTGATTTTTTTGATCGCACAGCACTTTTACCGTATTCGGATCCCCGTACGCGCTGTCTCCTTCTAAGGGGCAGGCCAATGTCGTCATATCTGGATTTTGACCGGCTAGATAGGGCGCGACGAGCTGCGTGAGCATTTCGGGTGTGGCAAAAGGCTGGTCGCCTTGAACATTGGCGATCGCATCCATTTCCGGATAGCGCTCAGCTACTTCAGCCACGCGGTCTGTCCCGGTTTCATGATCGCTGCGAGTCATCTCCACTACGCCTCCAAACTCTCGAACGCACTCAGCAATTTTTTCACTATCGGTGGCTACCACTACCTGGCTAAAAGCAGCGCAGGCTTGAGCCGTTTCATACACGCACTGAACCATCGGGCGATCGCCAATCATCACCAGCGGCTTACCCGGAAAGCGAGAAGAATCATATCGAGCAGGAATAACAGCAAGCAGTTTCAATTTTTGAATCCTCTGTAAATAAACAAAACAACGAAATAACAAAATCAATCGGCAGCGGGTTTGCTACCAGTAGCATCCTCCTTCAACTTGTTTAAAGTGCTCCGGCGTCTCAGCTTTGGCAGGACTAACCCAGTACTCGTTGAACAAACCGCTAAACACCGGATCTTCAACCCATTTTTTTCCTTTAATACCAAACATAATCTGAGTAGCCCCGCCTAAGTGAATGGCCTTCTTCTTCATCTGAGTTTTAATAAACGACGCTAGCGGCAGACCGTACCCACCCGCACCGACAATGGCAATATCGAAATCAATAGCAGATATCTGTTCACACATAAAATCAAAAGCTTCAAACCAGTCCGCAAAATCGACCGCACTACCGGCAATAGACTGAATGGCCTTCAGCGTTTTTAGCTCAAACTCTGGAAGCATGTGCTTATTCTCAAACAAGCGATCGCGCCTCTCAAAATACTGTTTTCTAATGCTTTCTTCAAAAGGATGAATAACCAGTACCGATCTGCCTTTAAGCAGGCTTGACCAAGGGTCTTTTGATCTAAAAGGCTCCAAATCTCTAAGCGGCACCCGCATAGAATGAGGAAAATATTCTCTTTGCATCCAACCATCGTCCGAGAGCCAAGAGCCAAGAACATCAATATTTTGGATGTCTTGAAGTATTTGTGTTGAAAATCTAGCGACCATTTCCTTTGAGTTCGGGAAGATGCCCGATAGAGGCATACGCATTCTGGCATAGTAAGAAAGAGCGCAGCCTTCATTGCCGCTGACGTAGCCATACAGCTTATCCAAAAATCGGCGGTCATTCTGAATATTAAGATAGACCAAAACCGTTTCCATCTCTGTGCTGCCCAGACGACTAATCATGCACGGATTGTCTTCTAAAATCAGCTTTTTGATATAGTGCTCCGCCTCTATACCTGCTAAGTCAAATTCTTTGGAGGCATCTATTTCGTGCAGCAAAAATCTCTTTTGCTTAGACGCAGAAGGGGACCTTCCAGAATAAGCTTTTCGCGCTTTATTGACTAGGAACAATCCAAGTTTATTGTCAAGCATACTTATCCAACGACTTATCTCAAAATACGTAATTTCAGACCTATCTTTTTTGAACCTGTCCTTTTTGAACCTGTCCTGGTCAAATCTGTACCTTCAAAAGCCCTTTTAAATTGAGGGCACCTACCGTCCTCAGACGAATATCTCTACAGCCCGCTTTGAATAATATCGTGCAGTCGAATCACACCCAAATATTGCTGATGGTCGTCTACAACCGGCAATATCGAAATCTGAGACGGACGATCTTGCATCATTTTGAGCGCATCGAAGGCAAGCGCACCGGGCAGAACCTGCGTAGGACGCTTCGTCATCATCACGCTTGCCTTTGATCCCTCCATCTCAACGGGCGTTAGTTTTTGCAAACACCGTCGCAGATCTCCATCGGTAATCAAACCCAGCAAGTCGCCCTTCTCACTTAGCACGCTCACAGCCCCAAAACCACCCTGACTAATGGCGCTCACCACCTCCAACCAGGCAGAGTCAGGGCCAACGACTGCCTCTTTCGACCCCACGCAAATCAAATCCTTCACCGTCAAAGTCAGCCGTTTACCCAGCCGACCCGCCGGATGGTTTAGCGCAAAGTCCTCCGGCGTAATATTGCGCATTTGCATCAGCGTCATTGCCAAGGCATCGCCAATAGCTAGCGCGACGGTGGTACTAGTGGTCGGGGCCAGATTCAGCGGACAGGCTTCTCGGTCGATAGTAGCGCCCAAGACCACCGTAGACTGCGCGGCAATAGTGGAGGTTAGATTGCCTAAGATCCCGATAATCGGCACCCGGCGACGGGCCAGATGCGGCAACATTTGAATCAGCTCGGTTGTTTCGCCGCTATTGGTCAGCAGCAAAACGACATCATCGGCAGTGACAATGCCCAAGTCTCCATGCAAGGCATCGCAGGGGTGCAAAAAAACCGCCACGGTGCCAATACTGTTGAGTGTGGCCGCAATTTTCTGAGCGACAATGCCGGACTTACCCACCCCCAGCGTCACCACCTTACCCGAACAGTTCGCCAATAAATCGACCGCCTGCTCAACAGACGCCGACTGAAGCTGGTTAGCTGCTTTTGCGATCGCATCTGCCTCCAGCTTTAGCAGACTTTTAACTTGTTCAAAATAGGGCGTTTTGAGAGGATGCATAGCCATGATAGAGCCGCAATGAAGGCGTGATGAGGGCAATCTGAGGAACTTTTCGGTCATTAGATCATACAGTTCTAGGCAGGCAAACCCGGTCATCTAGAAATATTCACTGAATATTTAGCCGATATTCGGCTGGCCTATCACGCCAAACAAGCAGGAACTGAATAAATTGATAACGTATTAATCAGGTTTATCATCATGACAAAGAACAATTTATTGTGAACACTTTTTAAAGCGTGCTTAAAGTGTAGTGAATAGAAACGATGCTTCCGGATTTCTACGGATCAGCGTAGTTAAGGTACATAGAGCGTACTGCTTCCTTTGCAAAGCAAAGTTTGTATCTATTGCTACCCTGCGAGTCGTACCCGGATGTTTTTTAACTCTTTACTATTTGTTTTCTTTTTTGCGGGGGTGTATTTAATATACCTATGCCTCAATCACCAGTGGCAAAACCGCTTTCTCTTGGTCGCTAGCTACGTTTTTTATGGGGCTTGGGACTATCGCTTTTTATCGCTGATTTTTCTATCGACCTGCGTAGATTATTTTGTAGCGATCGCCATCCGGGATTCAGCCGACTCGCGTCGTAAAAAACAGCTCTTAACTTTAAGTATCGCGATCAACCTGGGCATTCTAGGATTTTTTAAATATTTCAATTTTTTTGCAGACAGTCTGTATAGGCTCTCTGAGAGCTTGGGCTTAAACGTAAACCAGCCCCTGCTAACGGTGATCTTGCCCGTGGGCATATCGTTTTATACTTTTCAGACTATTAGCTATTCGGTGGATGTTTTCAAAGAGCGGTTAGAGCCGGTGCGAAGCTTCTTAGACTTCGCTCTGTACGTATCCTTTTTCCCGCAGCTAGTCGCTGGCCCCATCGAAAGAGCCACGCGTTTACTGCCGCAAGTGGTCAGACCACGAAAAATAACGGTTAGAGCCGTCAAGCTAGGGATATGGCTGATCGTGCTGGGCTACTACCAAAAGCTGATTATTGCCGATAGCTTAGCAGGCATTGTAAACGCCATTTTTTCAGATACGGTGCCTAGCTCTGGGGCGATCGCCCTATTAGGCGGGTACGCCTTTGCCTTTCAAATATACGGAGATTTTGCGGGCTATTCCAACATTGCCTGCGGCATTTCGGCGCTGATGGGGTTTAGCTTAATGAACAACTTCGACTCCCCTTACTTCGCCAGAAATCCGAGCGACTTTTGGCAGCGCTGGCACATCAGCCTTTCCACCTGGCTACGAGACTATTTGTACATTCCTTTGGGGGGAAACAGGCACGGAAAGCTGGCCACCTATCGAAACCTGATGGCCACCATGCTGTTAGGCGGGCTATGGCACGGCGCAGCCTGGACGTTTGTGGTGTGGGGCGCATGTCACGGCGCGGTGCTGTGCATATACCGGTTCTTCGGATTCACCGCGACGGCTTACCAAAGTTTTCGCGAAAAGCTCAGTCTGAAGAACCTGGCCCTTATTTTCTTGATGTTTAACATCAACTGTTTAATCTGGCTGTTCTTTAGAGCCGACTCGCTTCAGCAGGCTCAGGCTTTTTTGCTGTCTATCTTCACAGATTTTCGCCTTAGTAGCGGCATCGGGCTTAGCAACTGGGCCAACTTTATCAACGTTATTTGGTTTTTAGTGCTATTAGATGGCGTTGCTTGGCTGACGGGCGATCGCCTGTGGATTTTCAAGCAATTTACGCTACTTCGAGCCGGGTGTCTGGCCTGGCTAATATTGTCAATCATCTTATGGGGAGAGTTTAACAATGACGAATTTATCTACTTCCAATTCTAAAACCCAATTGAGTCCCCCAGAAAGGCCGCCAGAAAAGCCTCAAAAACGGTCTCGCAGAAGGCCCTGGTATCGGCGATCGCGAGATATTCTAGGTGCGATCGCCATCGTCGCCCTGCTAGAACTAGGACTACATGTTGCCGTAGACAAATTTCAGGTAGCTGGCTTAGATAGAATCGAGAAACAGCAAGGTCTAACCATGCGAGCCGACAATATCGACAATGCTATTAAAATGGCAGAACAAGCAGACCTTGTGAACGTTGCAGTCATTGGTAGCTCTATAGCAGACGGAATTGACACAACGCAGCTTTCAAAGCAGTTAGACAACTCTCTCGTAGAATACTTCAAGCTAGTAGGCAGCGACTCTCGAGGCACCTCTATCATGCTAAAAAACATCATCCTGCCCAATACCCAGGTCAACTGGGTGGTATATATGATGAGTCCTCACGATATCAACGCACTATCACCGGTAGCAGAGGGAAACGTCAGCATTCCTGGCATCGACGCTTACGCCAAAAATCCCTTCACCTACAAGTTTTCTAGAGAAATAGAATCCCACCTATATTTATTCAGATTTCGTGGAGTCATCATTCAATCCTTACCGAGCCTATCCTCGGTTTTGCAACTGATAAAAAACAAAGGACAAGCCGCAAACTCAACTGCTGAGGTGCCTTACGATGCCGCTTATGTAGAGTTTAAAGAAGCCGCCAGATTTCAAGGAGACCTGGAATACATCTATCAACTGTGTAAAAAAAATGATGCTCAGCTAGTCATCGTTCCCATTCCTACCAACCCCGAAGTCACCTCCAAAACATTCCAGCAAGCAGCGGATAATTGGCTAGAATCGATAGAAAACTTTGCCAATCAGCGAAACTTAATCGTCGTTAACGGCTTTGATATGATTGACCAACCCTCCCAGTACCGCGACACCCATCACCTCAGCAAAGAAGGTATTTCGATCATCACAGAAGCTTTGGGCAAGGCCATCACAAAGGCAAATGCCAAGTAGTTTTGAGTACGTTTAGCTATTCTCTCTGACCAAACCGCTCGTTTCGGTGCGCGCTAGTCTCCCTAATCTAAAGGTTAGAGGGACTGCGTCATTTTATAAATAATCTGACTTATTTACCTACTGACTTACTAAAGCAGCCGCTACTTGCGGATAACGTTTTTAGCTAAAGTTCGAAGCGACGAAGGTAACAACGACTTCATCCGAGACAGACTAGCTTCTGATTTAGAGGCCGGTGGAAACTCAAAAATGATATTAAACAACCGGCGATAGCTGCCTTCTGGACAGCTCAAAGGCTCTACACCATGCCAGGCATCTGTCTGATTTTTAAACAAAAAACTGTAGTTATCCATAATTCGGATAGCGCTAACGTCCGTGAAGTCTTTATAGTCCGGATTTTGAGCCGCTGTCTGTTTACCATCTAGCACCAGCGTAGAGCCACCCCAGTCTTCAGACCAATCCGCACTCGTATTAAAATAGAGAATATGGGTGCCAATTTTATCAGGAGAATCTACATGCGGCGAAACTTCGCACCCATTAAACCCAACGTGCCAAGCCAAACGAACTCGGTAGTCAGACACGCCAAAAACAGCACAGATAAAGCTACGATACTGCGGATTAGTGGTCAGTTCCGTCAAAAACAGCTGCCACGCAGCCGGAAGTTCTGATTGTTTGACAACGCCCTTTTGCTGACCACTTTGATGATAGATAGAGCTTTCGTAGGCTAGATAATAGCGATTGTGAGGACGCTGTCCATAGCCTCTCTCAATGTTGGAATGCTCCTCAAATAACGCTAAGGAAGGAAAGCTTTCATGCAGCTTACGAAAGCCCAACTCCGTTAAAAACCCTTGAAGATTGCACCAGGGAAACGGCTGGATGGACTGAAACTTTTCAACGTCAAAACTCTTGAGCTTCTCATAGTCGAGGTAAGTAAACTTAGTCTTAATTGCAGGAGTCATATCGGTTATTGAATGGTTTCTACAGTAATTTCTACGATGATTTCTACGGTGGCTTCTACAGAAGTAAAAAAGAGTGGCAGATGGCTACAGTTATGGTGAATGGACGAGGACAAATAGACGAGGAGTAAATAGGCGAGTTAGGAAGTAATTTGGCTGTTTTGCTTAGCCTGCCGGTGTTTCATGCGGGCCTCTGAAAGCGCCGTGTAAACGATCTGAAATCGACTGCGCACACTCCGGTAGATAGGGTTTCGCTGAGACTCTTCTCCACGCGCTAAGTAGGCATTCCAATAGTCTTCAACAAATCGCTTTCTCGCCCCCTTAAAGTGAATAATTTTTTCGTTAACCAATGGCTTAATAAATTCTTGAGCTTCGTTTTCAGGAGAATGATTGTATATTTCACAGGGCAAAAGCTTGATCTTTACCCCCTCAATATCAAGCCAGTCCGAACCTCGGCTCGAAAAACGTTCCTTTTCGACAACATCCATCAACGCATACTGATCGCACCAGAAGTCTTCGCTAGTAAAATACTTTGCTCGATACACTTCCAGTATTTTTTCTAAAAAACCGATGACTTTTTCAGAGTTTCGACAAGAAATAAACATTACTCCCCAATTAATTGGCATATCGTCTCGCGAACGATAGGTCAAACCAATGTCAAAATCCTCGTCAAACAAAGCTTCAACGTCACCATTAATCAAAATGTCAGAATCGAGCGTTACTAAATTGGTAGAAGCGCCGTACTGCTTGACGTAACTAATCTGGCTAGTCAATCTGTTGAACATCATGGGCGCACCTGACTCAAACTGGTTGCGAAAAATTTGTACGCTGCTATCTAAATAGTCAAAATCCGATTCCTCATCGCTCAGCACAACTCGTCGACATTTTGGGTGAAACAGCTTGGCAGAGCGGAACATCAAATCGATTAAGACATGATATTGATTCCTAAGCTGCTTGCTCAGGTGGTAGTTAATCGCCTTTGCCTGCCCTGTTTTATTCTCTATATGAAATGTTGCAAATGTAATTGTCATGACGCTCCACCGCGATTCAAAAGTTTTTTAGCTACTTGCTTGGAACGATAGAAACGGTCGGCAAGCTGGCCTTTGTAATAGTTAAGATAATCTTGTGAGGTGTATTTTCGAGAGATATCTGGCCCCAAAGAAATTAGCTCTGGCTTATTCAGCTCCTGACAAAGATGAATAAAATCCTCGTTGGGATCGGCCAAACTCATAAAAGGGTTCATATTGACAAGGTTGATGTTCCGCTCTCTTAGCACCGTGCGGATTTCGGATAAACCTTCGTAGTACTGGTGATATCTATAGTTTGGGTCGGCCCCTACCCACTGAGCATTTTGCTGATGGGCATGATGATTTTCTCCAAGCGCACAATTATCGCAGCCCACCAAGACAATATTTTTAGCTCCCATGTTAGCCGCCAAATTTACGCCCGCCTGTGAAATAGAAGACCACATGTACAGCCGGTTCTCAGTCGGCTTGCGAACCCAGCTTAAAATTCGCCCGGTGTCACTAGGTTCACCGGGCGGCTGGCGATTTGGCCTCCCGTAGTTTTCAAAAAAATAGAAATTTTCTTCAGCATACCTTAGCTGTTCTGGATCAACGACAGCCGCTGTCTTCTGGTGTTTCGTAATCCAAACTATCTCGGGATGAGCGGGTTCATCGGCCATGAATTCTGGAACAGCCAAATTGGGATGAATCGTAATGCCATAGCGAACTGGCAAGGTTTTCCAAGCCATGTTCAGACCAATCGTAATTTTATTCGCTAGAAAAGCAGTGGGGAACACTCTAAGACTAGGCCCCGTACCCACCACATAGATATCGCTATCAGGATAACGGTTGTACAGCTCGCTAACACATTTCATAGTCATTCAACACTCGTTTCTTCTACTCGACTCCATTGTTTTGCCAAAAGCAACAGTAGGTAGTTCAATACACCCATAGCTGAGTCAACTATGTTCTCCGGATAGATCGATTAATAAGACAACTTACGAAGGATTAGTTTTATCAGTGTGCTTCCAGATAACAGCCTGACCGGTAGCTAGTCTGAGTAGAGGAATGCCGTTAGCCTCGCAGTAGTCGTCAACTGCTTTTTTGGCACCTGGCCACTTTAAAGAGCCGTAGTCATCGAAAACAATAATGCCACCTGGAACTAAGCGGGGGTAGAAGTACTGTACAGATCCGTGAATAGGTTCGTAGATATCAACATCGATATGAACAAACTTGTACTTCACCTCTGGCAAACTGGCCAAAACTGCCGGGATCCATCCTTTAAAGTATTCAACCTTAGGAAAATCAGAAAGGTTATTCTTAACTTCTGCCATAGAAGCTGCAAAGCCGCCCGCTGGAAAGCCCATGGGTTTTTCCTCACCGGCAACGGCCAAATCGGTAATCTTATCGAACGGCGTAGGTTCGCTCAACCCTTCAAAAGAATCAACAATCCAGTACTGTTCGCCTGCAAAGTCAGGATTGGATCTTTTAATGTAATGACCCATTACATAAGAAGATAACCCCTTCCAGCAGCCACACTCAACGATATGACCTTCTTGAGGAAGTGCCTGCATTAAGAGCTGAACTAGATTGTAAAATCTCAGCGGCCTTTGTTGAGTTTCGGGCGTTCCTGTAATGGCAATGCCTTTAGAGTAAAATTCTTGGAAGATCGGATCGGCCTCGTACAGCAGGTTGTACTGGTAGCGACCTTGAACCGCGCCCGTCCTGCGCACTTTTGATTCGGCTGTTCGATAGCGGCTGACTTCGACACCTACACTTCTTAGACAAGTTTTCGTTAAGCTCTTCATTTCGCTCAGCATGTCTTGTTCCTCATCGATAAAAATTACAGTTTCAGAAAACGGCTTCTAAGGTGGCCTTTAAAGTCAAGCCCTTATATTTCGATAGCAGATTTTTTAGGGGAGAGTTTCGGGGTCGATGTTTTCCATTTTCTGGGCTGATAGAATTTGCATTCTGAAATGGGCACGTTGTTCTTTACAACGAACTCAAAGCCCTGAACTGAGTCCATCATATCCAGGGGGCCTTGACGGATATTGGTGCTCATTATGTAAGAGCCAGGCGGAAGTCCGACGTAGGGCATCTGTAGTTTAACCACGCGATCGCCGGGTAGCAGTTCGAGTCGAGTTTTGTCCACACTAGTAGAGAGAGAAAGTATCCGCCCGTTCTCTGAGTTTTTTTCATTAATAGCCACCACTAGACGCACATCATCCATCGGCTGATTCACTGTACAAGCCATACAAAACTGAGCCGGTTCACCGCTCAAGAGCGCTGGCATTTCACGACCTGCAGCATCTTCAAAATAAAGCGACGTAATGTCAATCCCTAGGCTCTTCTCTTTAGGCTTAGGAGGCAGTACCAGCTTCCCTGGCGGCGGCGCTAGCAGGTCAATATTGAGCGCATCATTCTCATACGTTCTCATCACGTCGGCAGTTTTACCCACCGACTGCACAACACCATCTATCAAATAAACTGCCGATTCACATAGCGATAGAACTGAGTTTGTGTTGTGAGAAACCAAGATAAAGGCAATGCCCCTTTTTCTCAGCTCTCCGAGTCTTCGATAGCACTTTGTTCGAAATTGAACATCGCCAACGGCTAAAACCTCGTCAATTACCAAAATGTCAGGCTCAGTGTAGACAGCGCAAGCGAATCCCAAACGAGCGGCCATTCCAGAGCTGTAGGTCTGCACAGGCGCATCAATCGCATTGCCCACTTCTGAAAAATCAACAACCGCATCGAATCGATCGTCAATTTGTTGCCGGGTCAATCCCAAAACAGACATATTCGCATAGATATTCTCCCGGCCGGTTAGAATAGGGTTAAATCCAGCACCTAGCGCAATGAGCGGCGCAATTCTACCGTTAACGGTAACTGTTCCAGTATCAGGCTTAATCAAGCCCGCGATAATTCGTAGCAGCGTAGATTTACCACTTCCATTCCGGCCAATTAGCGCAATGGCCTCACCTCTTTTTAAGCTAAAGGAAACATTTTGTAAGGCCCAAAATTCATCGGTGCGCAGGTGATCGTTCGTACTTCCTCGAAGTCCTAGTATTTCTGAAGAAATATCGCGCAGGCCATAAAATAAGGCTCGCTTAAGATCCCGACAGAACTTTTTAGAAACACCCTCTACAGACACGACTAGGTCCTCTTGCCCACTCAGCTCGTTCTGGCTGTTTTCGCTCTGGCTGTTTTCGCTCTGGCTATGCCCATTCTGTCTATTCACAATATCAATGCCTTTATCCGTATTCTTTTCTCTTGATATAATCACTGTTAAGAACTCATCCTTTCAACAACGTAAGGAATAGACAGGCGGTAGATAACCCAGGCAAATAGCAGTCCAAAAAATCCGACCGCGCTAAAAATCCAGAACCCCTGGGGATCTGAAATGGCCTCTCCAATGGCTAGCTCTCTAGTCGTAGTCAGAAGAGGCGTTACCGGATTAAACTGAACGATTTTGCCAAATAGTCCTTCAGTAACGGGTGGGTAGATAACCGGCGTCAGCAACAGCCAGAAGTTGGTTGCCAACATCGTCGCGCTGGAGAAGTCTTGATACAAGGCACTTATAGGCGCAATTAGAACGCCGACAAATGTGCCAAATAGCACTAAATGAATCAGCGCAACCGGCGCTAATAGCAGGCTCCAAGAGACAGGTATTCTAAACCAAATAAATAATCCGACAATTAGAATGAGTTTGACACCGAAGTTGAAAAACAGCTCGCCTAGCCTAGCGAGAATGAGCGCCTCTCGCGGGAAATTAACCCTAACTAACATCATCTTTGCTGAGCTGATAGCCTGCATAGGGCCGGTCAGGGCTTCAACAAAAGTTTGCCAGAGTGTCATGCTAAACATGACGTAAGCGGGATAAGGCAGATCGGTCGATGGAATATTGACGATTCCGTTGGAGCGGGCTAGGGTAAGCCCTATTGCCGTTATAAAAGCCGGGATGAAAGCCCACAGAATGCCTAAAAAGGACTGGCGATACTGGGCTTGGATATTGCGTTTCATGAGCTGCCAAGCAAGACCCCTCGAGGCTAAGAGATCTTGAAACATCATCTTGAACAAAGCTATCGGACGCCGAATGTTGCTATCGGGTCGATGGATGACAGACGGCATCGGTCTATTTTTAAATCTTAAATTCTGCTGGGGCAATTGACGCATATATCGAGGCCTTGAATATCTGAGACATCAAACGATTAAAATAGGTTTCTACAGATAACCTTTTGCTGTTTTCTGCTGTTTATGGTTCAAATTGGACAGCGTACAAACTTTAAAACGCAGTCATTTACGCGGGTAGAGCGGAAGGACCTAGGACTAGCTAGACCTAAAGAAATAGCAAATACATCAATCCCAAAAAGAACCCAATACATCAACTTAAAAAACAGCCTAACAGCGAAAAATTAAGCAGCCTCTAGGTAACCTCCAGACAACTTCCAGACAATCTTTAGAAAGCCTCCAGGCAATCTTTAGAAAACCTCTAGGTAACTCATTGGCAGCGGCAAATATAATCCTCATTTTGTGGGAAAGAGTACGTAGGCTGTCCACTCAGTTTAACGAGGTATGCTAGTAGAAATCCGGAAGCATTACGACAATCATCCACACTTTAAAGAGCACTTACAAAAAGTTATTGCTTTAGTGGTAAGAATGCATATACAGCCCGCTGGGCGTCATGACAGTAGCGATGACCTGCTTACTTAATCGGCATTTAAAGCACCGACGCCTTCCAATCTCGCGGCTGATAGAACTTGCACTTATAAAGCGATACTTTGCTCTCTACATTAAAGCTAAAGCCTTCAACTGCATCCATCATTTCCAAGGCTCCCCTGCTTACCAAAACGTTGACAGCATAAGGGCCTGGGATTAAGTTAACGCAGGGCATCACCATTTCAATCAGGTTGTCACCCGCGGCCAGCGCCAGCACGGTTTCATCAACATAGTTATTCATGTAGACGATGCGATCGCCGTTGGAGTCTTTGCCATCAATTGACACCGCAAAGTACAGGTTATCAATCGGTTCATGAGCCTGACATCGAACGCACAGTCTAGCAGATTCACCGCTATATATGGCCTTTAGCGGCCGACCCTTATCATCTTGAAACGAGATTAAACGAATATCAACGCCTAAGCTTTCCGCCTTCGATTTGGCTGGTAATATCAGCTCCTTTGAAGTCTCCTCCAGGTTCAAATTTAAGACATCTGCCTCATAATTTCTGACGACCTCCGTCGTTTCGCCCCAAGCTTTGACCCTACCGTCCGCCAGATAAACAGCCGACTCGCACAGCGTTCTCACCGAGTTAGAGTTGTGAGAAACCAGAATGAATGAAACCCCTTGTTTCCTCAGCTCTCCTAGCCGCCGAAAACACTTGGCTCGAAACTGCACGTCCCCTACTGAAAGCACCTCATCAATCACCAGAATGTCCGGTTCGGTATAGACGGCGCAGGCAAATCCTAATCGCGCGGCCATCCCCGAACTGTAGCTCTGCACAGGTGAATCAATTGCCGACTCAATCTCCGAAAAGCCTACCACCGCGTCAAAGCGCTGATCGATCTGCTGCTTGCTCAGTCCTAGCACCGACATATTGGCATAGATGTTTTCTCTCCCCGTCAGCACCGGGTTAAAGCCCGCGCCTAGCGCAATCAGCGGCGCTATTCGTCCTCTCACGGCGATGCTGCCGGTGTCTGGTTTGATGAGTCCAGAAATCATTCTAAGCAGGGTAGATTTGCCACTGCCGTTACGACCGACTAGGGCGATCGCCTCACCTTTTTTCAAGTCAAAGGAAATATTTTGCAGCGCCCAAAACTCTTTTTTTCGCAGCCTGCTGTTATCGCCACCGCGCACCGCTGACAGCTCAGACAAGATATCTTGCACACCGTAAAACAAAGACTGCTTTAGATCGCGACAAAATTTCTTAGAGACATTATTCACCGAAAGCACAATGCTCTCGTTGCCCAACAAAGCGGAAGAATGCTGTTTTTCAAACGGGTCATTGGGCGGTTCTGTAAAACCCGCTTCCACAGGATCCGCATTTAGAAGATTAACCATTAGGAACTCATTCTCTCAACAACATAAGGAAGCGCTAGTCGATAGATCAGCCAGGAAAATAACAGCCCCACAAATCCGATCATACTGGATACCCAGAAGCCGTGGGGATCGGAGACAATGCCCGTCGTCGCCAGCTCGCGCGTCGTCACCAATAAAGGCGTTACCGGATTGAGTTCGACAATTTTGCCGAATGCCCCGCCGCTCGGAGTAGGATAAATAACCGGCGTTAGCAGCAGCCAAAAGCTAGTCAACAGCGGCGTCACCTTCGAAAAATCTTGATAGACAGCGCCTGCGGTCGCTAAAAACAGACCTATTGTCGTACCAAATACAATGAGGTGAACCAGCGCCACCGGGGCCAATAAAACGCTCCAGGTAATGGGTATTTGAAACCAAATAAACAGGCCCACGATCAAAACCAGCTTAATCGAGAAGTTGAAAAACAGCTCGCCTAACTGAGCGATGATCAGCGCCTCTCTAGGAAAATTAATGCGCACCAGCATCGTTTTTGCATCAGCGATCGCGCTAATTGGCCCAGTGAGCGATTCTACAAAAGTTTGCCACAGCGTCATGCTAAACATCACGTAAGCCGCATAGGGCAACGCCGTATCTGGAATATTAATCACCCCGCTAGAGCGAGCAAACGTCAGTCCGACGGCGGCCACAATAGGCGGAATAAACGCCCACAAGATTCCGAGAAAAGACTGACGGTACTTAGCATTAATATTTCGCTGCATGAGCTGCCAGGCTAGCTCTCTAGAATCGAGTAAATCTCGAAACATTTTTTTAAACAGCATTAGCGGTCGTCGTAGTTCGCTATGCGGTCGATGTACAACCAGCGGCAGAGGCTGTAGAACTTTTGTGCTACGTTGCATAAATTACGTTTTTTAGGTATAAGGTCGAGATAGAGTTGCCGGTGAATTATCTATCCACTGCCTTAAAGAAATCGGGCCGACATGAGAAGTAGTCCGGGGTCTTTGGCTCATAGCCAATCGCAGCCTTAACCGTATTTAAAACGCGTCTGGGAACCATCGTTTTAATTTGAGAGACTATTCCTGCTCTGGGCGGATTTTGGCTCGTGCTAGCGGCCACCGCAGGCAGCTTCGTCTGATCAGCAGACTTCCACTTCAAGAAAGCATAGTCACTTTGCTGCGGCGGGTTTTGATTAATCTCAACGACAGCTACCCGCTCAGCTAAAATCAGCAGCGATGTTCGACAAGCATTAACGACATAGATCCTGGCTTCTACATCCAGCGGATCTGAAACCTCATACCACTTGTTTGGCCCCCACTCAAAAGCCACCATCCGCTTAATCTTGTAACCGTTTGCCTCCGAGAGCACTCTAAAGTACAGCTCAGGGCTAAATTGATAAAATCCGTGTCCCGACCAGTTGTTCGTTGGCGTCTGAAGGATCAGGTGTCCGCCCACCTTGACCATTTCCATCTCGTTTTGAATGGCCACCGGGAAGTTGAAAATATGTTCTAAAGTACCGCCATCGTAAAGCAGGTCAAACTGTTCTTTATAGTCTTCAGAAATAGGAAAATTCATGTCATGGAGAAAATCTGCCTCTTCAAAGTCAGACTTATCCATAGAGAGGAGCTGTGTTGTTTCAAACGCCTGAAACATCGGCTCGGCAAATCCTTTAGGCGAGAGATTGTACTCTTTTGTTGAGTCTAATTGATGCAGCTCAGATTTTAGAGCTTCGACTTCTGATGGCGTGGCGTACAGGTTTTGTCTGCCCATCGTCAGCGTTTTACCAAACTTGACTCCATCCTCATAAGCCGATATAAAAAACCTTGAGGTATTGATGTCAATGCCCACTTGTTGTCCTCCTAGTGTATACAAAATCGCGGCTAGAACCGCGACTAAAACGCGCGACTAAAACGCCATCAGGTCTTTAGTAGATCGCCGTGACTCTTGTTTATTCAAGATTATTGTCGGTCATTCAGGACAAGTTTTCAGCGATGTTGACGCCATGATATCAGCTCCATGATGTTAGCTTTATGATGAGCGATCGCACCGTCAAATGTTTTCAAATGAATTCTTCAGCCATACAGCACAGCTGAGCGTCAAATAGCTGACAACCCTATCTCAAACAAATCCATCTCAAAGACAAGCTTATCTCGAAAAGAGACTGTGCCAAGGGCCGTTTGGCTCTACTCTACAAACTAATTTGCCAATGAGTTGCTAATTATTTCTAATCCGCTGCCGCCTGAAAGAATTGTCAGGATCTAGCCCAAGTCTCACTTTTACAACCTGCTTAAGCGCCAGCCAAACAAACGGCGGAATCGTGCTTGCATATCGTTTCCACAGCCGCCTAGGGTCTTGCTTTAATCGGTAGCACCATTCAAATCCATGTTGCCTCATCCAGGACGGTGCCCACTGCTGGGTGCCAGCGTATACCGGAAAAGCACCGCCCAAGCCGACCATTACCGCTTTAATGCGTCCACTCTGTGCGCTCATCCAAGTCTCTTGCTTTGGGCATCCTAGCGAGACAAAGACCAGGCCCGCGCCGCTCTGATTAATTTGAGCGGCGATCGCCTCATTCTCATCCTCATTCAGCGGACGAAACGGCGGCGACACCGTACCCACAATTTGCAGATTTGGAAAATCCTCAGCCAGGCGACGGCGAATCTGTATCAGCATCTCAGCGGTAGAGCCAAAGAGAAAAACGCCTACGTTCATTTCCGCTGCCTGCTTACACAGTGCCAGCATCAGCTCCATACCAGCCACTCGATCTTGAGGCTTCCCCTTCATCAAGCTAGTCATCCAGACCAGAGGCATCCCATCTGGCGTTAGCATGTCAGCATTCATTAGCACATCGGCAAACGTCCGGTGCCAGTGCCCTTCCATCAACATATGTACATTCGCAACGCATACCACCCGACTCAACCGACGCCTAGCCCATTTTATAATGACGTTCACCTGGCCATCAAAAGACGAAGCCGAAATGGGAAAACCCGTCACAGTTTGAGTTGGAATAGCGTCTTTGGGTTTTACCAAGCTCGAAGTATTCATGAAAGAAACCATACATAGGTTAAGAATTCGCAAATTCTTTTTTAATAAAATGCGCTCATCACACCCCTCAAACTCCGACAGAAATTAAAACTGCCGCAGGTCTCACTCACTAGACGGTGGACTAGCTGGCAGACAACAATATTTAGATTCTGTCTATGATGCAGACGCATCTATTCCCGGCAAAAGGGATAAATGCGAGAAACCAAAAAACGCTCAGCACAATTTAATCGTTTTTACAACGACCCAAGCTGGCTCTGTTTCACTAAAGCGCTCAGACTAAACAGAGCTATGAATCAACAAAGCCGCTGTTAGACACGGTGATTTAGCGATCGCTAGCCTGACAGTAGCTAGCCATAAAACAGCTAGCCAAGAAACACTTGGCAATAAAACACTTAGCAGTAAAAAAGTAGGCAATAAAACAATAGACAATGGCTATAAAAAAGTAGCCAGACGGCGGAAAACGTAGGTAGATGTCTTGGCAGATAGCACTATCGGGAGAAAAACAGATCGCCGTGTCACTCGATATAAACTGGCTCGTTCAAGCCAATACACATAGATTTGTCTTTCTAACAATTTTCAACATTACACATCTCTTCTAATGTTGACAAGTCCAAATTCCGTAGTCTTACCCTTATTTACAAAAAACTTATGAAGCTAAGCAGGGCCAAACCCGTAAATTCCCTTGTAAAAAGGCAGCTTTATCTTAAGTTGCGATATGTAAACCTTAAATCAATGCCGATCAATGCCGAAAAAATTTGCGGATTGATCGGTTAGCCAGTTGCAAAGGGTTAGCGATGACTTAAACCTTACTGTCCGGAAAATCACATAGACAATCGAAAACTTTTGAGAGGGAGTTTTTATAAGTTTCCGACAGCCTATCCCCCTATCCTGCTGATACCCCATGCCAATATCCCCCATCCGTCATTTGAGCATAGCGACCTTAGGCAGCCTCTTATGGATCGGCGGTGTGAGTGCCCCTGCCGTACAGGCTCAGCGTTCTGGAGGGTTGCCAAACCTAGAGCAGCAAACGCCGACAGAAACTGTTCCCACACCCACAGCACCTCAACAAACCTTCCCTCAACAAACCTTCCCTCAGTCAGCACCGATACGAACAACCCCAACGCCACCCCCACCAGAATCTGCCTACACGCTAGGATCAGGAGACGTCGTAAACGTCACCATTTTCAGAGTGCCTCAATACAGTGGAGAAAGCCAAGTCTCGATTGACGGGGCGCTCACCCTGCCTTTAGTGGGTAAAGTTAACGTCGATGGTCTTAGCCTAGAAGCCGCCACCAATTTACTTTCTAGCCAATATGGACGATACCTAAGGCGACCGATTATTACGCTCAGCTTAAGCAGCCGCCGACCGCTTCAAGTTGGCATCGCAGGCGAAGTCAACCGCCCTGGCTCGTACAACATTGAGCAAACCAGCACGCAGTCCGCTCGGCTCAGCCAACTCATTGAAACAGCAGGCGGCATTACCCAAACAGCCAATCTTTCTCAGGTACAAGTTCGTAGGCCGCAGCCCGGCGGCAGCTTGAAAACAATCACCGTCGACTTAGTGGCTCTCCTCCAAAATGGCGATCTCCGTCAGGACTTAGTCCTAAGAGATGGCGATGAAATCTTTCTACCAACCTCACAGGTGCCCTTAGAAAACGCGGCTCTGATTGCGGATGCCAGCTTTGCTAGCGACGCCAGCCAGCCGATCAACATTGCCATCATCGGCGAAGTATATCGCCCCGGCCCCTACACCATAGAAGGATCGAGCGGCTCCGATGCCAACAACCCTAAAACTATTACCAATGCCATTCAGGTGGCTGGCGGTATTAAGCCGCAAGCTGACATTCGCAAAGTACAGGTCGTTCGCCCAACTCGCGCAGGCACCCCGCAAGTTTTTGAGGCAGACCTGTGGCAGCTAATCTCGGCTGGCAATCTTCAGCAGGACGCTATCTTACAAGCGGGCGATACTGTTTTTGTGCCCAAAGCAACAGAACTCCCACCCGCCGAAGTCAGCCAGATTGCATCCGCTAGCTTTTCACCAGCCACTATTAGCGTCAACGTAGTCGGCGAAGTTCAGCGAGCAGGCACGATTAACTTACCGCCCAATACGCCGCTTAGCCAGGCTATTCTAGCGGCCGGGGGCTTTAACAAAAGTAGGGCCAGACAGGGATCTGCTGAACTGGTCAGGATTCAAGATGACGGCACCGTGGTCAAAGAAACGATAGCCGTAAATTTTGCAGAAGGGATTGACGAAGAGAACAATCCGCTGCTGAGAAACAACGACGTTGTGATTGTTAATCGCAGTGCTTTAGCTACGCTGACTGACACATTGGGAACGGTAGCCGCGCCCCTCGGTGGATTCTTCTCTATTTTCCGATTCTTCGACATCTTCAATTAGAGGGTTTGCTCGCTCAAACGTTTACTGCTGATCTGCCTGCATTTTCAACTTGCGATCGCTTCATTTACCTATCTCTCCACCCTACCTATCTCTTCACCCTTTAGAGCGCGACATGAAATCCGAAACTGTTCTGCAACTATCGCCAGCTCCCATAGAGTCTTCTGTTGCTATGGAGGAAGCAGAGGGCGGGCTTAATATTGGTCAGCTTTTGCGAACGCTACAGCGAAAATGGTTTTTAATTGCCTGCATTACGATAGCCACGACCGCTGCGGCCAGCGCTAAGGTGCTCACGGATGAGCCAGTTTATATTGACGCGGTAGAAATTCTGGTGCAGCCGCTCAGCGCTGAAAATGAAGTTACGTCTAACATTCCAGAAACCCTTACGGGTAACGACGAGCGACCGAGTGGTTCGCTTGATGGCGATCTGATGAAAATTTTAACTAGCCCTAGCGTGCTAGCCCCAGTTGTTAAAGATGTGCAAGCGCGTTATCCAGATTTTTGTCCTGCTTATAACGGGAATAAGGCGATCGCAGATAAAGCCTGTTACCAAACCATTAAAGCGGCATTAACCATCGAACCCGCAGACACCGAATCAAACATTCTCCGGGCCAGTTTTGAGAATCCCGATCCCAAAAAAGTTGCCACAACGCTCGACGCTATTTCTAAAGCCTATCTAGCCTACAGCCTTTCTTCTAGGCAATCCGATATCAGCCGAGGCATCGAATTTGTCGACCAAAAGCTGCCCGATCTGCGAGCAAAGGTCAGCCGACTACAAGACCAACTGCAAAACCTGAGACTCAACAACGATCTCGTCGATCCAGAATCTCGCGGCAACCAGCTTTCTGGCCAAATGGACTCCTTTTCTAAAGAACAGCTGCAGATAGAAGTAGAGCTTAAGCAAAACCGGGACATTTACGAGAATCTAAAAAATCAGCTAAAAAATCCTAGCGAGAGCGCCGCCTCTTCTGCACTCGCCAACAACCCTCGCTATCAAACCCTGCTGGGATCTTTGCTAGAACTAGATTCAAAAATCGCCGAAGCTTCAACCCTATATCTCGATACTAGCCCTGATATGGAGGTCTTGAGAGAAGAGCGGCAAAACCTGTTAACCCTGCTCACCCAGCAAGGAGAGCAATCGGCCCAAGAAATCGTCAATCAAATTCGTGAGCTAGAAGCCCGCGACCAGGCGCTCAAACAAACCATTCAAACGCTGAATTCTAATATTGGTACGCTGGCCGGAATCTCACGAGACTATACCGATATAGACCGCGAGCTGAAAGTAGCTACTGAAAACCTGACTCAGTTCTTAGCGAAGAAAGAAGCGTTAGAAATTGACGCCGCGCAACGCGAAATTCCTTGGGAAGTAGTCACCCCGCCTGGCGATCCCAAACCGCAGCTAGCCAGCCTACCGCAAAACCTGCTGCTGGGTGGGCTATTAGGTCTTCTGCTCGGTGCGGGCGCAGCGCTCCTGCTAGACAAGTCCGGCGGCGTCATTTATAGCGATGAAGAAATTCGCCGCACGACGCGTCTGCCAGTACTTGGACGCATTCCCAAACAAAATTTTAGCGCCGCCGGATTAGAACAAGAGAGCATGGCCGAGTCCTTGCAGTATGTAGGGGCAACCATTCGCTCCGGTCGAGGTAGCAACGGCCATGCGCCCTCGTTAAACGGTCGTGCCCATAGCGGGCTTGCTTACGGCGAAAATCCGTTTTCCGAAGCCTTTCGCTCGCTTTATACAAACCTAAGACTGCTCAACTCAGCGAGTCCGATTCGCTCTATCGCCATTAGCTCGGTGATGCCCAGCGAAGGTAAATCGACCGTGGCGCTTCACCTAGCGCAAGCAGCAGCGGCCATGGGTCAAAGAGTTCTACTAGTAGACGCCGACCTGCGAAATCCACAGGTTCACAACTATTTAGGCATTTCTAACGAAAAGGGCCTAACTAATTTGTTCTCGGGCGAGTCTAATCCGGCGTTGATTCAAAAGTTTTTGCCTGAACCCAATCTGTACGTGATTGCGGCAGGTTCAGCGCCCTTCGACCCGGCTCGTTTATTTTCATCGCGCAGCATGAAGCGCTTCACAGAAAAAGTGAGAAAAACGTTTGATCTGGTTATTTACGATACGCCGCCGCTGCTTGGGCAGTCGGATGCTTATATCGTGGCCGACCATGCAGACGGTTTGCTGCTAGTTACGCAGCCCGGTAAGCTCAAGCAGTCTTTGCTTGATCGCGCTATGGAACAACTACAGATTGCTGATATTAATGTTCTCGGAGTAGTGACCAGGGAGTAGTGACCAGGGAGTAGTGACCAGGGAGTAGTGACTAAGGAGTAATGACCAGGGAGCGGTGGCTAGGAAATAGTGATGAGTTGCGGTGCATTCTTGTGTTCGTAGATCCTGCCCTTAGATAGACCCTGCCCTCAGATAGACATAGAAAGCATCTATACCTCTGTAAGGTTGGAGTTGTTTGTTTAAATCAAGTCTTTTTGAGGGGAAACGCTGTGGAAGAGAATTTAACGCTGTTAGGAGCGACAGAGACAATTCAAGGATGGCTAAATGGCGCGATCGCACTCCTTCCCAACTTCGTCATCGGCGTCATTGTCTTAGTTATCTTTCTACTGCTAGGAAAATTCATCCGCAGCTTCATCCGCACTCGCACTAAAGATAAAGAAACGCGCAATATTGGGCTAGTCCTGGGGCGGCTTACTCAAAGTGTCTTGGTCATTCTAGGTTTTCTCATAGCCGCGATTATTATCTTCCCTAGCTTCAAGCCAGCCGATCTACTCGCTAGCCTCGGCATTGGGGGAGTCGCTATTGGCTTTGCCTTTAAGGACATTCTGCAAAACTTCCTAGCCGGTATCCTCATTCTGCTCACCGAACCTTTTCAGATCGGTGACCAAATTATTTTTAAAGAGTACGAAGGCACCGTAGAACATATTGAGACTCGAGCCACCAGCATCCGCACCTACGACGGTCGCCGGGTCGTTATTCCCAACGCCGAGCTGTTTGTCAATTCGGTCACGGTCAATACCGCTTACGATCGCCGCCGCTTGCAGTACGACATCGGCATTGGCTACGGCGACGATATTCAAAAAGCTAAAAAAATTATTTTAGGGGTACTCGCCGAGCATGGCGAAATTTTAGACAATCCAAGTCCAGAGGCGATTGTGGTCGATTTGGCAGGCAGCAGCGTCAACATCCGCGCCCGCTGGTGGATCAACCCGCCGCGTAAAGCCGATGCGATCGCCTCTTACGACTGGGTGCTAGAAAACATTTGCACCAAGCTCTCGGCTGCGGGTATCGACTTGCCCTTTCCTACCCAGCAGATTTTGCTGCACGACCAAACCGAAGAAACCGACGGCGACCGATCTCGTCAAAGAGAAGGATGGCCTGCCAATCCTGATCAAGAGCCGCCCAGAGCACTCAATCTCTCTCGTTCTATGCTAACCATGGTCAAGGCCCAAAAAGATAGCGATCGCAATGGCCATTCGGACAACGCCTAAGCCAAACCCTGAGCAAAACCTTGGGGAAAACCCTGAGCAAGGTTCGAAGATCACGCCAATTAATCTCCTAGCTTTACGAGCATGACCAGCAAAATTTTCAGCTTTAGAAAATGGCTGATCGGACAACGCTATTTTAGAGTCGCCTGGTTTGCAAAAGATGAACAGATTCTGCCCGATCCTGAAGAGGCGCTGGCTAATTTACCCAAGGCGATCGCCGATGATATTGTCACCCAGACCGATCATTTACCAGTCCCGCCTCAATACGAGACCGCTATCGTCGAAGCGCTAAAACAAACCGTCTCGCAATGGAAAGAGCGCCCTTCTATGGTGCCTAACTCGGTGATTGTGTTAGATCATCCCATCTCTTCAATCTCTCGAATTTTGCTCAGCGGCATCGAAAAATACAGCTATGAAGTAGAAAAACAGGGCGATGATAAAGCGCTAGGCGTTAATCTGCTCGACTGGATAGAGCGGCCTCCTAAAATCAACAGCATTGCCAAACAAATTGAGCAAAAGCTAGGTCGGCCAGAGCATGAAGATATAGACGACTACAAAGATGGTAGCGACGTTAGCAAAGAGAATATGACCGCCCTCAATTTGGCCATTATCCCTAATTTGAGCTGGTGTTTTTTGCGCAGCGTTGAAGGGCTAGAAGGCATTGACTATTTGCAGAATACGCTGCTGAGCGACAGATCCCAGTTTTGGATCATTGGCAGCGGTCAGGTCGGTTGGAGCTACCTCAACTCCACGCTGAAGCTAAACGCCTACTGTGGCTCGGTGGTGTCGCTACCTGCCCTCACCGGAGCGCAAATTCAAGACTGGCTAATGCCGCTGATCGAAAAGTTTGCGATCGCCTTTTCTGACGCCGCCATTCACAAACGAATGGATCAAGCCCAAGGGTTATTATCAGAAGCCAAAGAATCAATCGAGCACCCAGCCGCGGCCATTTCAGACATGACTCAAGAAGTCAGCGCCACGGTTCACGCCTCCTTCCGCGCCCTTAAAGACGAGGTATTTTCAGAAGACGACAACGACGACAAAAACGCCAAGCGAGACTATTTTGATCGGCTCGCAGATATTTCCGATGGGGTGGCGGTTGTTGCTCTTCAGGTATTTATTAAATCGCTGCGCTACAAAACAGTAGAAGCAGAAAGAGAAGAAAAGCCCGATGTCTTCGGCGATATTCCGCCGCGTTTGGATACGGCGGGAAAAGAGGACAAAACGCTGCGGCCAGCAATCAAACCCGATCGTAGACTAGTTGCAGTTACGCCCAAGCTGCCCCCCTTACCAGAACTCAGTCAGTCTGATATGTATTTGCTTTACTCGCTGATGATGCATGGCGATCTCACCATTGTCGCAGTCGCCGAAAGCCTGGGCGATGCGCCGCAAATAACCAATAACCGGGTTCAGTTTTTGCGCAAAGCAGGCATCATTGAGCAAAGAGGCGAGGTGATTAAAGTCAATCCTATTCACTATCCCAAGCTTCGACGAGAGCTATTTAAAAACAACTTTATTATCGAAGTACCCGGCGACTAACAGGAGACTGACCCACTGCCATGACGACTTATTTAATGGCAACGCTGCTAGCGCAAGCCGCCGGAAATACGGCCAAAAATGCGGGAGATGCTGCCAAGGACGCCGCCAAAGGGGCCGCCGAAAGCGCCGGACAAGCCGCCAACGAAACCGCCGATCAAACCAAGAAATTGCTTGGACAAATCACCGGGCCAAAGGTAATCGAAGCGCTCATTATCATCTTGATCGCCTACAGCATTATCAAGCTAGTCGATTGGGCCACCATTAGCCTGTCGGAGCGTGTTGCCCGTCACCAAAGGCTGAGAGTCAAGCAATTCCAGCCGTTTATTCGCACCTTTGTGATGACAATAACGGTCATCATGCTGATGAATCTGTTTTTAAACCTTTCGCAAGAGAACGTTCTGGCCGTAACCGGTACGGTGGCCGTGGCGCTGGGCTTTGCTTTTAAAGACTACGCCAGCTCTATTATTGCGGGCATTGTGGGCCTGTTTGAAGCGCCTTATCGAGTGGGCGATCGCATTGCTGTCGCCGACACCTACGGCGAAGTTATTAGCTACGGACTGCGCGGCATTCGCATTCGCACCCCCGATGACAACATCGTCACCGTTCCCCACAACTACATCTGGACAAACCCAGTTTCCAACGCCAACATGGGCGAGCTAGAAGCCCAAGTCGTCACGCAGTTTTACCTAGCTCACGAGGCGAATCCCGAATGGGTCGAAAATATCCTCTACCGCGTGGCCTACACCAGCAAATACACCCACCTCAAGCTACCCATTACCGTCATCATGAGCGAACATAGCTGGGGCAGCCTATTCAAGCTCAAGGCTTACCCGCTAGACGCCCGCGACGAATTCGCCTACGCCACCGACCTCACCGTCCGCGCCAAAAAACAGTTTGCCAAACACCAATTCCCCTATCCCAAACGCTTCGACCTCATAGACAGCGAGTAATTCGCGCGCGCGCTAATACCTCCCAAAGACAGAGATTGGCCCTAACACCTACCCGCTCGCCGCCAGAATAGTCAAAAATGCCCTACGATAAATCGAGCAAACATCCAGATCCAGAGGACTCTCCGTGAACTATCAGCCCATTGAAGACTACGGTCTTATTGGCAATATGCGAACCACCGCACTCGTTGGGCTTAATGGATCGATAGACTGGTTTTGCCACCCCCGCCACGACTCACCCAGCGTCTTTGCCGCCATTCTAGACCACGAAAAAGGCGGTCACTTCAAAATTGAATCCATGGTTGACGAAGACAACCACAAGCAGTTTTACTACCCCGAAACCAATATCCTCATCACCCGTTTTCTGTGCGAAAACGGCGTCGGCGAAGTCATAGACTTTATGCCGCTCGGCAACTCCGCCATGCGCAACTGGATCGTTCGCCAAGTGCGCACCGTTCGCAAAGAAATTACTTTCCGAGTCGAGTGCTACCCCGCCTTCGACTACGGCAGAAAAACGCATACCTCAACGCACACCAAAACCGGCGTCAAATTTGCTTGCGACACCGATCCTTGCGACTCTACATCACTCGCAGAAGACTTAAAAAACAAATCTAAAGATGCCGACATCGACCCTAGAGAAGTACAGTGTCAGCGCTTCGAGCTAGTCACTCAGGTGCCGCTAGAAATCGACAAGCGAGGTGCAGTGGCCGAATTTGCGCTGAAAGAAGGAGAAGTGGCCACCTTCATCTTTAAGCCCTACGTCTTTGATTCTGAAGATGAGGCTGAGTGCTCTGCGGGCGAATACGAAGAACTAGAAAAGAAATCTAGCGTTACTATCAACACCAAAAAAGACCTTTATAAAGCCGCCATCAATGAGGAAGACCTCGAAGCTGAAAAAGAGAGAAAAGGCCACAGACAGGTCTTTCAGCTAACGGACGAAGAACTTGACAACCTCAACCAAACTACCGAGCACTACTTTAGTGAAACCACCCGATACTGGCGAGAATGGCTTTCGCAGTGCATTTATACCGGACGCTGGCGCAGACGAGTCGAGCGATCGGCTCTAGCACTCAAGCTACTGACTTACGAGCCAACGGGTGCAATTGTCGCAGCTCCCACCACTAGCCTGCCAGAATACGTCGGCGGCGGCCGCAACTGGGACTACCGCTATACCTGGATTCGAGACGCGGCCTTTACGGTGTACGCGCTGATTCGTATCGGCTTTACCGAAGAAGCGAAAGGCTTTATGGGTTGGCTAGAAGCTCGCTGTCAGGAACTAGGCGAAGGCGGCAGCTTACAAATTATGTACCGCATCGACGGCAAGCTCGATCTAGAAGAGGAAGAACTCGACCACTTAGAAGGCTACAAAGGCTCCAAGCCTGTCCGCATTGGCAACGGCGCATTCGATCAGCTCCAGCTAGACATTTGCGGCGAGCTAATGGACTCGGCTTATCTCTACAACAAATACGGCGATTTCATCTCTCACGACTTTTGGGTTCACCTGCGCTATCTCACTAACTGGGTGTGCAAAAACTGGCATCGCAAAGACAGCGGCGTCTGGGAATCGCGCGGCGGTGATAAGAACCATCTCTACTCTCGCCTGATGTGTTGGGTGGCCGTCGATAGAGCGCTGCGCATTGCCGAAAGCCGATCTTTTCCCGCTGAGCGCAGACGCTGGGTCAAAACCCGTGACGAAATCTATGAAGACATTCTTAAAAATGGCTGGGACGAAGATCGTCAGGCATTTGTGCAGGCTTACGGCGAAAAAGATCTGGACGCGGGCTGTCTAATTATGCCGCTGGTGTTCTTTTTGGCACCGAGCGATCCGAAGATGCTCAAAACCATTGCCGCCGTTCGGCAGCCACCCCAAAAGGGAGGACTCACCGCCAACAGCCTGGTTTAT
Organism: Phormidesmidales cyanobacterium; assembly: GCA_038260205.1. Lineage (GTDB taxonomy): Bacteria > Cyanobacteriota > Cyanobacteriia > Phormidesmidales > Phormidesmidaceae > Phormidesmis. The sequence continues at coordinate 1,333 of JBBSOB010000005.1, read as the reverse complement.
CGCTACAACACCACGAATAGTGAGGGCAAATCTAGCGATGGTTTGGAAGGGGAAGAAGGCACCTTCAACCTCTGCACCTTTTGGCTAGTCGAAGCGCTCACAAGGGCCGGGGCTACCGACCATCACTTGCTCAACGAAAGTCGGCGCATTTTTGAAGAGATGCTGACCTACGGCAACCATGTGGGTCTGTATGCGGAGGAAACGGGGATCAGCGGCGAGGCCCTGGGTAATTTTCCACAGGCTTTTACGCATATCGCTTTGATTAGCGCTGCCTGGAATCTGAGCGAAGCACTAGGAGAGTAATACAATAAGAGACGGCCCCGCTTGTATGGATAGTTAACCAATGGCCCCTGCTGTTTTAGTCGAAAAATTGAAAAAGTCTTACGGAGATGTGCTGGCGGTAAAAGAGGTCTCTTTTGCGATTGAACCGGGTGAAATCTTTGGGCTATTGGGGCCAAACGGGGCTGGCAAAACCACGACCATTCGCTGTCTGTGTACGCTGATGACACCGGACTCTGGGCAGATAGAAATCAACGGCGTTTCAGTGTTGGACGATCCGCGCACGGCCCGTCAGATGTTGGGCTATATTGCTCAAGAAGTGGCGTTAGATAAGGTGCTGACTGGACGCGAGCTGTTAGAGCTGCAGGCGGCGATTTATCATTTGCCGAAGGCGTCCTTGCGATCGCGCATCAAACAAATGCTCGACCTGCTAGAAATTGCCGACATCGCCGACAAAAAAACCGGCGACTATTCGGGCGGACAAAAAAAACGCCTGGATCTAGCCGCGGGCCTACTCCATCAGCCTTCTGTACTCGTGCTCGACGAGCCAACCGTAGGCTTAGATATTGAAAGTCGCACCGCAGTATGGCAATTCTTGCGTCAGCTACGGGACGAAGGGACGACGATTTTGCTGACCAGTCACTATTTAGAAGAAGTCGATGCCTTGGCCGGGCGAGTGGCAATTATTGATAAAGGCGAGGTAATTTCGACCGGGACGCCGTCGGATTTGAAAGCTCAAGTGGGGGGCGATCGCATCACCCTTCGCATTCGAGAATTCACCGCCAACCCAGAAGCCGAGCAGGCCCGCAGCCTCCTTTCCCATCTCCCCGTCGTACAAGAAGTCATCATCAACAGCGCCCAAGGCAACTCCCTCAACCTAGTCGTCGATAGAGAAGCCGATGCCCTAGCCGCCGTCCAAGCAGCCCTCAAATCCGCAGGCTTACCCACCTTCGGCATCTCTCAATCTCAGCCCAGCCTAGACGACGTGTACCTAGCCGCCACCGGACGCACCCTAATGGATGCAGAAATGGCCGCCGCCGGAAAACGCGCCGTT
>JBBSOB010000004.1:0-48356 GCA_038260205.1 Phormidesmidales cyanobacterium | reverse complement strand
TATTGCAGGCGAACAGGAGCAACCAAGACAGGGGCAATTATTATGTTGGTTCGGACACTCAAGAAATCGCAAGATGCGGACTAAAAGTCCGGGGCTTCAGACCCACCCCAGATTGGTGAGCATGATGATGGGAATTGCGGTAATGTGAGGCGATCGCTGTCTTGCTTTAAGAAATTCAAAGCCATTCATTCCTGACATTTCGATGTCGCACAGAATGACCTCTATATCGGGATAGCGTTCTAGCTGTTGCAGCGCTTCAGCGCCGTTTTGGGCCTGAATCACTTGGTAGTTGGCTCTTTGTAGCGCCTCGGAAAGTGCGTTGCGCACCGTAATTGAATCATCTACCGTCAGGATGAGCTTTTTGAGGAAAATTGGCCTGTTGTGGCTCGCCCGCTGAGCGATATCGTTTGGCTAGCGTGGCCCCGTCGAGCACTAGCGTAAGCTGGCCGTCTGGCAAGAGACTGCTGCCGTACAAATAGTCGGGTGGGACAACCGTGTTGCCCAAAGGGCTAATGAATTTGTTGGGTAACATTCAGTCAGTTCAAGCTCATTCGTCAACCAAATCCATTATCGGCTGATTCTTTAAATAACCCTGCTTTATTAAAGCAAAATCGAGCAAAATACAGAGAAACAGGTAGACGAAAACGAGCAAACCTATGACAACAGCCACCTTTTCCACATCTGTAGAAGCCCAGCAAGCAGCCGCCCTGTTGAAAGGCTACCAATTTGAGTTGGGTGGTCACGATGCCCGCCAGTGGGTATCGCTGTGGCTGGAGTTCTATCGTCCTACCTGGGTTCGCGATGCGGTGATTGAGGCGCTCTATCAGGGTCGATACAAGTCTGTTTCGGTGCGCCAAATTTTAGAGTTATGGAACCGCCGAGGCCAACCAATTCGCCACGTTACGCACGAATTTGAAGCGGCTGTTTGTAGAGAGTTTGGCGAAGTTAGGCTAGCTGCAACGGCGCTACCGCAAGATCAAAGACGCAAAGCCAACATTGGCAGCATCCGCAGAGCTAAAAACGCGCCAGTCCGTCAGTCTTCGTCCCTCCGAGACTCTATCCACCAGGCTGGTCAGGCTGGCTTTGGCCCCAACGCCACCGTGTCTTTTGACCTCTCGGCTACGCGTACAGGGATAGCGTCTATCGCCACTCCCGTAGTGGTTGCTAGTACGGATCTTGAGAACAGGCCAGCAGCCGTTGAGATAGAAGCTGTTAAGTCAGAGCATAGGTCAGAACACAATTCGGAAGATAGGCCAAAAAATAGGTCAGAAAATAGATTAGACAAGGAGCCAGAAAAGACGTCACGCCTAGCAGTTGATAACGGCAACGAATCCTATCGCAAGGTTTCGCGCTCGGCGCTTCAATCTCCTGCCGAAACTGAAGCGCTGCTACGAACCCAAGGGCAGCTCGACGGTGCTCTTTACACCTCCGCTCGGGCCATTCAGCCTTTTAAGCCAGCGCTGCCTTTCTCGGCGCAAACCCTGCGGCTAGCCAGACAGAAGACATTGGTATAGCAGACAAGTGGTTCAACAGATTTTGTGTAGCAGACAGTGGTCTAGCGCTTTTGACACTGCCCTAATCCTGCTCTGGCGGTTTCACGCCCATTCGAATTTCGGAGCAAAACGAGGCGATTCGCAAACCGTCTGCCAGTTCGGTCAGGCCCGTGCGCATCCGTAGATTGTCGTTGATGAACCATAGGCGTTCTGTCGAGCGGTTGCCGTCTTCTTCGCTAGCGATGGTCAGGACTTCATCTTCTAGGACATAGCAGCTTCTGGTTTTGGCACCGCTGCGGATAAGCGTTCCTCCTGGGGTCGGGGCGTCGCTGTCTTCTGGCTCTAAGGGCACTAGCAAAGTAGACATTATTTTGGGCTTTGTATCGCCATCTACGGTGCTGCTTTGCTGAACGCGCAGACCGCACAGGGGCAATTTCTGGACTGAATGTTCCTGACAGAGTTGCTGAACATCTGCGTTATCTGATGGCAGGAACTCAACTTCTAAATCAGACTTGCCTGCTTTGGACTGTTGGGTAGAGAGGGCGTGGGTCGTGCGCTGAGAAAACCATCTTCCAGACATCTTTTCAAAAAAGTTCACAATTTCCATAACGTGGCGACAACTTTGTCTATAGTTCTTTACTTGCTTCAATTTTACGCGTAAGTGGGTACGAGGGCGATCGCCCAAAACTCCCCTAACGCCGCCTCATGCCCCATACCATCGGCAATGTAGACCACAGCGAATGATAAGCTACTGATTGGCAAATAAACAGACATCAAGAGCTTCATCCCATGACCGGATCCAACCCAACGCCGCTTTTATTACGGGCCGCTCAAGGCCAATCCGTCGAGCGTCCGCCGGTTTGGATGATGCGGCAGGCAGGCCGCTACATGAAAGCCTACCGAGACCTGCGAGACAAGTATCCTTCGTTTCGTGACCGATCGGAGATTCCAGAAGTCGCCATCGAAGTCTCGCTTCAGCCCTGGAAAGCCTTTAAGCCGGACGGCGTGATTCTCTTTTCGGATATTGTCACGCCTTTACCGGGCATGGGCGTTGCCATGGACGTAGCTGAAGGCAAAGGCCCCATCATTGACGAGCCGATTCGCTCTCAGGCCCAAATTGACGCGCTCACTACGCTCAATCCGGACGAGTCAATGCCCTACATTCGCAAGATTTTGGGCGCACTGCGCGAAGAGGTGGGCAACGAATCTACGGTACTAGGATTTGTCGGCGCGCCCTGGACGTTGGCTGCCTACATCGTGGAAGGCAAAGGCTCTAAAACCTACGCCAACATCAAAAAGATGGCTTTTACAGAGCCTAAGATGCTGCACAGTCTGCTGAGCAAAATTGCCGACAACATTGCTATTTACGTGCGCCACCAAATTGACTGCGGCGCGCAGGTCGTTCAGCTCTTCGACTCTTGGGCTGGTCAGCTCAGCCCCCAAGACTACAAAACCTTTGCCCTGCCCTATCAGCAGCAAATCGTTCGCCAGGTAAAGCAAACCCACCCCGACACGCCGCTGATTCTATTGGTCAGTGGCAGCGCGGGCATATTGGAGCTAATGGGTGAGTCTGGCGTTGATATTATCAGCGTTGATTGGTCGGTAGATATGGCCGATGCGCGGCGGCGGTTGGGGCCGGACATGATGGTGCAGGGCAACGTCGATCCGGGCGTGCTATTTGGCTCTAAGGAAGGGATTCGCGATCGCATTATCGACACCGTAAAAAAAGCAGGCAGCAAAGGCCATATTCTGAATTTGGGTCACGGCATTTTGCCGGGTACACCCGAAGAAAATGGGGCTTACTTCTTTGAAGTGGGTAAGCAGGTGAACGATCTTTTGGCTGCTAAGGTCTGAACCTAGGATTTGAACATAGCCGGAACTATCAGTGGCCCAGGGCGATCGCACGTCTTGGGCTACTTCATGTCAAAATTAGGTAACAGAACACCAGACACCAGACACCAGACACCACAGGCGCTAGAACCATGCGGATCTTCATTACCGGCGCGAGCGGCTGCATCGGCCACTATCTCACCGAAACGCTGATCGAAAACACCGATCACGAGCTGTTTTTGATGATGCGCAGTCCGGATAAGCTGAAAGTACCCACTGACCAACGGCCAGGCATCACGGTGCTGCAAGGTGATATGCAGGAAGTGGCGAAGTTCGATGAGCTGCTAAAGACAATGGACACGGCGATTTTAGTCGCTACGTCCTGGGGCGATCCGAAAGAAAGCTATGAAATCAACGTTGAAAAAACGCTAGAGCTAATGTCGCTGCTCGATCCGGAGAGCTGTCAGCAGGTGATCTATTTTTCGACGGCTAGCATCTTGGATCGGGACAATACGCCGCTAAAAGAAGCCGGTGAGATTGGGACGGACTATGTGCGCACTAAGTATATTTGTCATGAAAAGCTGGGGGAATTGGCGATCGCGCCCAAAATCACCACCGTCTTTCCTACCCTGGTTTTCGGCGGCGAAGAAAACAAGCCCTACTCACACATCTCCGGCGGACTGCCCGAAGTCGCCAACTATATCGGCATCATTCGCTTCATCTCCGCCGACGGCAGCTTTCACTTCACCCATGCCAAAGATATTGCCGAAGTCGTTCGGCATCTAGTCGAGCATCCACCCGGCCCCAACGATTCTAGAGAACTGGTGATTGGCAACCCGGCAAAAACAGCCGATGAGGTCGTTTCAGATCTCAGTCAGTATCTAGGCAAGCGTCAGTACTTTCGCATTCCCCTCTCGTTCGGATTGGCCAACGTCATCATCAAGCTTTTCAATATTCGCATGGCCGACTGGGACAGGTTTTGCATGGACTACCGCCACTTCACCTACAAAAATGCGGTGACGCCCTCTAGCTTTGGCCTCAAAGACAGCTACCCGACTATTCAGTCCGCCGTTCGCTCGGCTGGCATCATGCCCAAAACCTAGTCCCTGAGTAGACTGCTATAGTACATTTGTCGTGGCTAAACGGAAAACTCCACGCAGCACTATGGCTATTATCTCCTCTAAGTCAGCCGCTGAGGGCGACGCTAAAAAGAAGTCTGTTAAAAAAGACGCTGCTAAAAGCGGGCCTGCTAAATCTGAGCAAAGTAAATCTGAGCAAGGTAAATCTGAGCAAAGTAAATCTGCCACGGGAGATCAGCCGTCCGCCGAGTCAGCCATCGAGCGAACTGCTAAGCAGACAACTCCGGCCAAAACCGACCTATTGAAAGGCGCAGCTGAACCCGTTGAACTCTCTCGCAACGAAGAGGGTCTGCGCCCTGATACCATCAGCACCTACATTGGCCAAAAGGCGCTGAAAGAAGTGCTCAATATCGCCATTCAGGCGGCGAAAACTCGAAAGGAGCCGCTCGATCATCTGTTGCTCTATGGCCCGCCAGGACTAGGCAAAACCACGATGGCGCTGATTCTAGCTCGCGAGATGGAAGTGGACTGCAAAATCACCACCGCCCCCGCGCTAGAGCGACCCCGAGATATTGCGGGACTGCTGGTCAATCTGAAGGCGGGCGACGTGCTGTTTATTGATGAAATCCATCGGCTTTCTCGCGTTACCGAAGAGATTCTGTATCCGGCGATGGAAGATTCGCGGCTAGATATCACCATTGGGAAAGGCCAGAGCGCCAGAACTCGCAGCATTCCCCTACAGCCGTTTACGTTGGTAGGAGCGACGACGAAGGTGGGGTCTTTGGCCTCGCCGTTGCGCGATCGCTTTGGCCTAGTGCAGCGTCTACGCTTCTACGAAATTGATGAACTCACCACGATTGTCCTACGCACTGCCGACGTATTAAAAGTGAATGTGGCAGAAGATGGCGCGGCTGAAATTGCCCGTCGAGCTAGAGGTACACCGCGTATTGCCAACCGGTTGCTCAAACGGGTTCGAGACTATGTGCAGGTGAAAAAGCTAGGACCCATTAATGAGGCGATCGCAGCCGAAGCCCTTCAGCTATTCAACGTCGATCCCTGCGGACTCGACTGGACAGACCGCCGACTGCTCACGCTGATGATTGAAAACTTCAACGGCGGGCCAGTGGGGCTAGACACGATGGCCGCTTCCACGGGCGAAGACCCTCAGACCATTGAGGAAGTGTACGAGCCATACCTTTTACAGATTGGCTACTTGCAGCGCACGCCCAGAGGCCGAGTAGTGACGGCTGCGGCCTGCCGTCACTTAGGCTACGCAGTGCCCGACAATCATTTCTTTATCGACGCGCCTTTGTTCAGCCTGCTAGATGTGCCTTTGACCGAGGCGGCTAAATCTGAGGATTGTTGAGCCTGAATGTTGCTTCCATTTGGTTTCCATTGTGCTTCATAAGAACAGCCGTTGGTTTGTCTTTAGCCTGAGAAAGCGTCATGCTAATAAAACTTTCATACCCAGGCGTTAGGCTGTGGGAAAGCAGATGAAAAAGCAGATGGAAAAGCAGAGAGCTAACGCCTGTGTGAAGATGCATCGGATGAGCAAAAGGCGCTGGAGTCGGGCCGTTGCTGTGGTCTTAAGCTTTTGCCTATCGGCGGGTCTGTGGGCAAGCGTGATGGTCGCCCCAGCGATCGCGATCGCCGCGCCTATCACCGCCGATTTATCCGAAACCTTCAGCCACTTTTCCGACAGCGAAATTCAGGCCATTGGTCAACTGCGCGAGGCGGCATTCTCCGCCACTCGATCCGGTAATTTTGCGGAGGCCGAAACTCAGTGGTCGGCCCTCATCGAACGGCTTCCTCAAGAGGCAGGCGTCTGGAGTAACCGGGGCAATGTGCGGGTGCGGCAAAATAATCTAGAGGGCGCCTTGGCCGATTACACCCAGGCGATCGCCCTAGCGCCTCAAGAACCCGATCCCTACCTCAATCGCGGCGCAGTGTTGGAAGCCATCGGCCAGTGGGAAAATGCGATCGCAGACTACAACGCCGTTTTGCAGCTCGATCCAGACGACCCAGCCGCCTACAACAATCGGGGCAATGCCGAAGGCGGCGAGGGTGAATGGGAACTGGCGATCGCCGATTATCAAGCCGCTATTACGCTTCAGCCCCGCTTCTCTTTGGCCTACGGTAACTATGCGCTCGCCCTCTATCAAACAGGCGACATCGATCAGGCGCTGCAAATCATGAAAGGGCTGGTGCGCAAATATCCTAACTTTGCCGATATGAGAGCTGCCTTAACCGCCGCTCTATGGGATCAAGGCCGTTCAGGAGAAGCAGAAAGCAACTGGGTCGCGGTCGTTGGGTTAGACAGCCGCTACAAGGACATCGACTGGGTTAAAAACGTTCGGCGCTGGCCCCCGGCAATGGTGAGCGCACTAGAAAGCTTTTTAACTCTCTAGAAAAATCAGTCTTTTCGCCAGTATGCTACAGAGATCTGCACTTTTTAAGCCGATCTCTAGCAATTGCGTTAAGGGAAAGCTGTTTGCTAATATACGGATGAGGAGCGTCGCGATCGCGTCATTTACACAGGCTCAGGACTGTGGAAATCACGCAGACTATCCGCAGACTATTCCGGTCAAAAAGCATCATCTGAGGAATGTGCCCAAGCTTGCGATCAGGTGATAGATTATACCTGGTCTACTAATCCAGTTTTAGGTGAGCTTGTCTCCCGCGAAAGTATCAGGATGTGCACGAATCAATGCAAATACGAGGCGAGCTAACATCATTAGACGCCTGAGTATCTACCTAGCTATTTTTTTAACATAGCTGTTTCGCTTTACATCTAGGGGTTGCCATTTATAGTGACACGTAGGTCAGTCTACTTTCTCACGTCCGATTTATAGCGACCCCTTCCCGCGATCGCAGAGAGTCTCACATGATTCAGCGTAGAGTTGAGCTGCCCTTTTTTTTTCGGCAGGATAAAGATAAAAGCCTTTTAAAGCAGATATTAAATGGATCTGATCAATCAATTCAGCTTCCGGCCCAAAATTGGGTTTATGCTCACGCCCAAGCGAATGATTCCACAGATTCGACCCCCAATGATGAACAGCGCCCAGCAGGCGATCGCAGCAAACCCGATCCAGAGGCTGTATCATCAACTTCTGCTGATACTGTTTCAGCGGCTTCCCCCCAGAGCACCATCCCGCCAGTCGAGCCGTATCCCTCTGCCGATTTAGACCGTCTCCTACAAAATCAGCAGCGGCAAAACCAACGGCTGCGACAGGTAGAGCGCAAGTTGCGCAGCTCTCTAAACGTGGCAACAGTACTGGGTGCGACCGTCGTAGAAACGGCCGCGTTTTTCCAGGCAAGACAGGTTAGCCTGCTGCACCACGATTCGATCCGGCACCGCTGGCAACTAGTCGCTCAATACTGCGAAAATCAAAATCTGGCTTGGCAACAGCCGTTCTCTTTCAGCGCAGACGAGTTCCCAGCGCTGGTCGAAACGCTGCAGCAGGGGCATCCGGTTTTGATCGACTCAAAGGGTGAAGAGGCGATCGCCAAAGATATTCTCCGCTGGCGATCGCAATGGCCCGGCAACTGGCTGCTGTTGCCCATCAAGCACCGACAAACAGTGAGCTACTCGCTCAATAGTACCGTTTTGGCAGCGGCGGCTGAAGAGACTAGCAACCGCCAGTACTGGGGCATTATGGCGCTGGCCTGTACCCCCCCGCAGACCTGGTCGGCGCAGCAGATGACGCTGAGTCAGAGCATCGTAGTTGAGCTAGAGTGGGCGATCGCCCAAGCCCAGCAGCATCAAGAACTCATGCTAGCCAACCAAGAACTGCAAAATCTAGCGCTCTCAGACGGCCTCACCTGCTTGGCCAATCGCCGCCGATTTGACAAACATTTGGCCGACGAATGGCAGCGTCTAGCCAGAGATCAGCAGCCGCTCTCACTGATTCTGTGCGACCTCGATCACTTCAAACGCTATAACGATACGTTTGGACATCCCGCAGGCGATCGCTGTCTGATTCGCGTAGCTAGAGCCTTACTCAATGGCCCACAGCGTCCGGCAGATTTAGTCGCTCGCTACGGCGGTGAAGAATTTGCCGTCATCTTACCAAACACAGATACACACGGCGCGTGGCGCATCGCTCAAAAAATCCACAAAAACATTCGCGAGCTAAAAATTGAACATGCCCCCAACTACGAAGAAAAATACGTCACCGTAACAATGGGCGTCTCTACCGTTTTGCCAGGGCACAACAGCACCGCCCAAATGCTCGTACAAGCTTCCGACTTAGCGCTTTACCACGCCAAACAACAGGGTCGAAACCGTACCTATGTTCACGCGCACTACAACACCGTAGACCCCGGCCTGCAACGCGGCAAAGCCCCTCTAGATATGACGCCTCCAGAGAACTAAACGAGAACTAAACGCTACTTCTTCTAAACACTAATCCTTCTAAACGCTACTCTTCATAGTTAGCCAGCTTGGCAAAGCTATTGGCTTCTAGACTAGCGCCGCCGACTAATGCACCATCAATCTCGCTTTGCGCCATAATCTCATTCACATTCGAGGGATTCACCGAGCCACCGTACTGAATCGGCACGTCCTTGTTGACTAGCTGAGCGCGAATTTTACCAATCACCCGGTTGGCCTCATCTGCGGCGCAGGTATCGCCCGTCCCAATCGCCCAAATCGGTTCATAAGCGATCACCAAATCATACTGATTGACCCCCATCAGCCCCTGCTCAATCTGAGCTGCGATCACCTTTTCCGTCTCGTCTGCATCGCGCTGCTGCTTAGTTTCGCCCACGCACAGAATTGGCGTAATGCCCGCAGCCTGAGCTGCTTTGAGTCGAGCATTCACGGTTTCATCCGTTTCACCAAAATACTGTCGGCGCTCGCTATGGCCCACCACCACATAGGGAATCCCCATCTCGGACAGCATTGGCCCCGAAATTTCACCCGTGTAGGCACCGCTTTCTTGCCAGTGAATATTTTGAGCGCCCACCTTAATGCGGCTACCCTGAAGCTTGTCGGATAGCACACCTAGTGCAGTAAACGGCGCACATAAGATCAACTCTCTCTCTTCCGGTACGCCATCTAGCTCCGGCAATACCTTTTGCACAAACGCCAGGGCTTCTGCCTGGGTCTTATGCATCTTCCAATTACCAGCAATTACAACTTTTCGCACGAGTTTTCTTATATAGGCGCAGCATCCTGAATCGTACAGGTAAACCCTGACGGCTCGCAATGAAAGTGTTAAGAGAAGCGTTCTATTCTCAAAAGTAAAAGAGAGTCAAAAGCAAAAAAGAGACGCAGCGGCTAGGCTACATCTCTTCTTACGGACATCTTTTACGGATACTTCTTACAGATAGTAAGCCCTAGGCAGAAGAACGGATCAAAAATCCATTCCTCTACGTAGGGCGCTATTCTATTCGACCCCTGCCGCTGTTTTAGCCTTCTCCGCCTCATCCGGATGAATGCCCAAACGAGTCAGATTCACACGGCCGCGGTTGTCAATCTCGCGCACTTTCACCAACACTTCGTCATCGACATTCACTTCGTCTTCGACCTTGTTCACTCGGTAGTCGGCGAGCTGTGAAATATGAATCATGCCTTCTTTACCTGGCATAATCTCGACGAACGCGCCAATCGGAATCACGCGCGTAACCTTGCCCATATAGACATTGCCAGCTTCGGGCACATGAGTAATGCCCTGAATCATCTTCATGGCCTGCTTAGCCTTGTCAGAGTCGATGGCGGAAATAGTGACCGTACCGTCGTCCTGAATGTCTACCTTGGCCGTAGTCGCCTCGGTGATGGCCTTGATTTGCTTACCGCCAGGCCCAATGACCATCCCGATTTGGTCAGGATTAATCTGCATGGTGAGCAAGCGCGGCGCGTAAGGTGACACTTCGGTGCGAGGCTTGTCGATGGTCTCTAGCATCTTCTCTAAGATGTGCAGGCGAGCGGGACGGGCCTTGTTGATGGCTTCGCTAATCACTTCCATCGGCAGGCCGGTGATTTTCATGTCCATCTGTAGGGCCGTGATGCCGCTGTCGGTGCCTGCGACTTTAAAGTCCATGTCACCCAGGAAGTCTTCAAGGCCCTGAATGTCGGTGAGGATGCGCACTTCGTCGCCTTCGCGAATGAGGCCCATCGCCGCGCCGCTAACCGGCTGGGAAATGGGTACACCTGCGTCCATTAGCGACAGCGTGGAGCCGCAAACAGACCCCATTGACGTGGAGCCATTAGAAGAGAGCACGTCCGAAACGACGCGAATGACGTAGGGGAAGTCTTCTTGAGGTGGCAATACGGGAACGAGCGCTCGTTCGGCCAGGGCCCCATGACCAATTTCTCGGCGACCGGGCGATCGCATGGGCCGAGTTTCGCCCACAGAATAAGGAGGGAAGTTGTAGTGATGCAGATACTTCTTATCGTCGTCGGGGTGCAGATCGTCCATCATCTGCGCATCGCCGGGGGTGCCCAGCGTGGCGATAGAAAGCACCTGCGTTAGGCCGCGGCGGAAAAGACCGGTGCCGTGAACGCGGCTGGGCAAAACGCCCGTGCGACAGGTGATTTTACGCACTTCGTCGAGCTTGCGACCGTCTACACGAACGCCTTCTTCAAGAATTTGCGATCGCATCAACTGCTTCGTCAAGCTTTTGAAAGACTTACCCAGCGCTTTCTTATCACCATTTACCGTAACGCGAACCGCATCATCCTCAGCTAGACCCTGAATCTCTTCAGCAACCTTCGCTTTGATTTCATCTAGCTTTCCATCGCGCTCAGCCTTAGTCTGCTCAAACTGCTTCAGCACTTCTTTCATTGAGTCGCTAGCTTTGTCGCGCAAGAAAGTCTCTAGCGCCTCATTCTTCTCTGGCTCCGGCTCCGTAGGCCGAGTCAGACCTAGCTCTTCCACTAAATCTAGCTGCGCTTGAATCAAATCGCGCACCACTTCGTAGCCAAAATCAATCGCTTCAATGATGTCCTGCTCGGGCAGCTTATTTGCCCCAGCTTCGACCATAATGACGCCATCGGGAGAACCGGCCACAATCAAGTCCAGATCGCCGTCTGCAATTTCCTGGTAAGTCGGGTTAATGATGAAATCATCACCGACGAGACCCACCCGCACAGCTGCCATCGGGCCGTAGAAGGGAATTTCGGCCAGCAGCACGGCAATCGATGCGCCGGTAGCGGCAAGTACGTCGGGGGGAACGTCCTCATCCATAGAAAGCGTGGTGGCGACAATTTGAATGTCATCGCGAATCCACGGCGGAAACAGCGGGCGCATGGGCCGGTCGATGAGGCGGCTAGTGAGCGTTGCGCGTTCGGGGGGACGCCCTTCTCTGCGGAGAAATCCGCCGGGGATGCGGCCTGCGGCGTAGAGACGTTCTTCGTAATCTACCAGCAGTGGTAGGAAGTCAATGCCTTCTCTACCGCTCGATCTTGTAGCTGATACCAGTACAGCCGTATCGCCAGAACTTACAAGTACCGAGCCGCCAGCCTGAGGGGCAAACAGCCCTACCTTCAGCTGAATATCTCGACCGTCGATTGAAATCGACTTATCAAATTCTTGCATTTATGAGTCCTTACTCTTTGTTAGTTTTCTCGTTTTGTGCTTCGGCAATCGTATCACTGTTAATGAAACGTTGTCCGGTTGGCTGTCTGGCTGACTACACAAACAGCTGAGGGAAAAGAGTTGCCGATACGGAGAAAATATCGTTGCCAAAGTTAGGGTCAGTTCGAATTTGGGTCATCATAAGAACGCTTGTAAAAGACCGCCGCTAATTGTCGGCTACTGCTGTTTGCTATGACTTTACTTATTACGGGTGCTGCCGGATTCATTGGCTATGCGCTGTCGCTAAGACTCTTAAAATCGGGCGAGCCAGTCTATGGCATTGATACGCTTAACGACTATTACGATGTGACGCTGAAAAAGGACAGGCTCGCTCAGCTACAGGCGTTTGATAATTTTACGTTTGAGCAGTTGGATATTAGCGATCGCACCAAAACCGCCCAGCTTTTTGAGCAAAACAATTTCACTCGCGTCGTCCATCTTGCGGCCCAAGCAGGCGTTCGCTACTCGTTAGAAAATCCGCTCGCCTATGCCGACAGCAACTTATTAGGCTTCGTCAATATTTTAGAAGGCTGTCGCCACAGCAAAATCGGCCATCTGGTCTTCGCCTCTTCTAGCTCTGTCTACGGCAAAAATCGCAAGGTGCCTTTCTCCACCGAAGATCGCGTTGACTATCCCGTTTCACTCTATGCCGCCACCAAAAAATCGAACGAGCTAATGGCCCATGCCTACAGCCATCTATACGATTTGCCGATGACGGGACTGCGATTTTTCACGGTGTACGGCCCTTGGGGACGACCGGATATGGCCTACTTTAAGTTTGTGGAGGCGATCGCGCAAAACCAACCCATCGACGTTTATAACCATGGCGAAATGAAGCGCGACTTCACCTACATCGACGACGTAGTAGAAGGCATTATTCGCGTGGTCAATCATCCAGCTCAAAGACTAAGCGCAGCCAAGGCCAAATCCAGGCAAACGACGACCGCCCCCTACAAAATCTATAACATTGGCAACCACAGCCCCGTCACGCTGATGGACTTTATCACCACGATTGAGCAGGCAATGGGTAAGACCGCTGAAAAAAATATGATGCCGATGCAGCCGGGCGATGTGCCCGCTACCTACGCAGACGTTCAAGATCTCATAGACGATGTTGGCTTCAAGCCAGATACACCGCTCTCAGAGGGAATCGCCAAATTTGTCGCCTGGTATCAAGACTATTACAAGCCCTAAACACCAGAATCGTAAACTTGCGATACGTTTTGAGGATGTATTCGATCTGATGTATTCAATATGGAGCCAAGGAGATTCGAACTCCTGACCTCCTGCATGCCATGCAGGCGCGCTACCAACTGTGCTATGGCCCCAGGGTTTTAGAAAAATGTATAAAGCAATGGCCTAAACAATATCTAAAACTAGAATTTACATCATTGCTTATGAGCGATCGCCAAGTCAAGACCGCAGCGAAGCAAATAATCCATTAGAAGTAATAAAATAGAAAAAGGTTAGTTCTCTCCGTCGATTTAATATCCTACGCTAAGCACCTTCTCCCAAATTACCCATGACTGCTACGCCCCCCAGCGCCCCTAATAGCGCCCCAGCTCCTGATAGCTTCTCCCCAACCCAGGCGCTTTCCCCAGAAGAAATCGACGCCCTAACCACCCAGCTCCGCCAAAAAACCGGCAACTGGGTCGCTTGGGGCAAAGCCTGCCACGCCTTGCAAAAAACCGGCATGGACACCCAGGTCATTTTCGAAGCCACCGGATTTGAGCCGATTCAGCAAAACCAGCTCACCGTCGCCGCCCAAGTTTTTGATGCCATGGTGGCAGGCGGCATTAGCGACCAGGCCAAAGCACACTACGAAACCCGCGGTAGCGATAGCCTCTACGAATTTCGCATTCTGCCCAACGACGACCGCGCTGCCGCCGCTGACTTTGCCTTCAGCAACGGGTTAGACAGCGAGCAGGTTAAAGAAATTGTCAAAGGACTCAGAGAGTTTTCCTACCGAGAGACGCCGCCCGTAGGCTTTGAGAAGACGATGGGCGACGCGGCTGCTTACTACTATTGGCGGTTGGCCAAACAGCAGGGCGATTTGCAGGCCCGATCTCGCCTGATTGCGCAAAGCCTGCGATTTGCCACCAGCAACAGTGCTCGCAGCAGAATTGAAAAGCTGCTGGTCGATTTCAGCGTTACCCAGCAAAAGACGGCTCCTCGCCTACCCCTATTTCGCATTGAAGAAGAAGCCGACGCCCCGATTATCGTCCCCGTCGCCGGGCCACTCCCGCTAAAAACAGAAGACTACAAAGCCGTCCCCGCCGTCGAACCCGAAAATCCCTTTGGCATGGTGAAGTTCTCCGGCACCGGAGCCTGGATTCCGGTTCCTGGCTGGCAGGTTATTTTGAGCGCAGAAGACCCGATCGCGATTCTGGCAGGCTACGGTCAGCTACCCAATGCACCGGAAGGCGTGACCACAGAACCCGTGCTCGTGGTGATTGATCGAGCTAAGCGTCAGTGGGATGAGAACAGCTATTTTGTCGTAGATGAAGCCGGAGATTTGGCCATTCGCTGGTTTGAAGAAGCGCCCGAGGCCAAACTACTGGGCGGCCTGATTTTGGTGATGCGGCCCAAGAGAATTTGGGACACCGATTACAACGCCGAAATTTGGCAAATCGACGAATAGTTTTAATAGTTTTAGTGGTCAACTTTAGTTAAGCAATCAGTCGTTATAGGAGAAACACCGTGGGTTTAGAACGTCAGCTATCGCGAGCTATGTTTGCCGAGAATGAGACGGTTCAGCTACGCCAGGTCTGCATGACTCCGAGCGGTTTGTTTGAGCCGGGCAAATACTTAGTGGGCAAACTCCCCGACGCGGCCTTTGAAATGGGCCTAGTCGAAAAGCTCCCACCCGTCCGCGGCAAAAGTGAGGAAGTTGGCCTACCCCACTCAAAGGTAAAACCAGACGAAGATTCAGAGTAGAGATCTGCTTGCGCGATCGCCCTACCTTCTCCCAACTCACTACCTACTTTCCCAAGGAGTCTTGACCATTTACACTCGTCCCCTCGCCAAACTCATCGAAGAATTCCAGCGGCTACCTGGGATCGGCCCCAAGTCCGCCCAGCGCCTAGCCATGCACATGCTCAAGCGCCCAGAGGCCGAAGTGCGAGCCTTAGCCAATGCCCTCATCGAAGCCAAGCAACAAGTCGGCCAATGCTCCAAGTGCTTTCACCTCTCGGCAGAACCCGTATGCGATATCTGCCGCTCGCAAACGCGCGATCCCGACACCATCTGCGTGGTCGCAGAATCGCGTGATGTGATTGCATTAGAAAAAACCCGCGAGTACAAAGGGAAATACCACGTCCTCGGCGGTTTAATCTCGCCCATGGATGGCATTGGCCCAGAGCAGCTCAATATCGGCCAGCTCGTTCATCGGGTCAATAAAGAAAACTCAGGTGAAGTAATTTTGGCGATTAGCCCTAGCATTGAAGGCGATACGACGACGCTGTACGTGGGTCAACTTTTAAAGCCATTCACCAAGGTGACGCGCATTGCCTTTGGGTTGCCAATGGGCGGCGATCTTGAATATGCCGATGAAGTGACGTTGGCAAGGGCGCTAGAAGGGCGACGAGAGCTGGATGCGTAGCGATCGCACTAAGGAACAGACATAAAATCAGACGAGATCCAGCCGACTGCGCCGGACTCAAATTGAACCTGATACCAAGTCAGGCCATCGTCGCCCAAGGTGGAATTTAACAGCAGAACGCGATCGCCCGAAAGTCCATAGTGCGGCGCGCTAGCACTGTAAGAAGGGGCCGAAAACACCTCCACCGAACCACTGCCTGCTAGCTGACCATAGCCAGATGACTGAGTCTTTGGCGCTGGCTGAGTCTCTGGCGGTGGTTGAGTCTCTGGCGGTGATTGGGCTGCTGGCGGCGAACTGCCAGCAGAGATAAACTGCGACTGTACCCAACCCTCCGCACCTGACTCGAATTGAACATAGTTCCAGTCCCCGGATCGATTGGTGGTTTTTTCAATGGATAAAACGCGATCGCCCGGCACACCATAGCTAGAAGAGTTCGCGGTGGTAGTGGGCTGATCGTAAATCGCAATGCGGCCCGCGCCTTGACCGGTAAGCGTTACCTGAGTGTTGTCTGGGGTGTTCTGCGGGTATTCAGACGAGGGGGCTTCGGGTTCAGCTTCAGCGGTGGGGTCGGTCGGTTGATCGGAAGCCGTTTCAGAATCGTCGGCAGGGGCAGGTTTGTCTGTGCGATCGCCCCCGACCGGCTTGACGGCCTTTACGGTTTTTTGTGAAGGCTTTTCAGAGCCATCTACAGAAGCAGACTGTACCGTCGAATCGCCAGATAGTCGGCTAAACATCAGTCCGCTGCCAATGGCGATCGCGCTGACAACAGCAGCCATCACGCCAAGTAGCCAGGGGGAGAACCATTTGCTAGGCGATCTTTCTGGAGCCGCGAGCGGGGCGCTATTGGAGGGCTGACTAACGGTATTTTGAGCGAGCTGTGGCTGTGTGGACGGGAGATAGGGGGGCGGCGCGCCTGCCATGGC
Source organism: Phormidesmidales cyanobacterium (assembly GCA_038260205.1). GTDB lineage: Bacteria > Cyanobacteriota > Cyanobacteriia > Phormidesmidales > Phormidesmidaceae > Phormidesmis. The sequence continues at coordinate 31,850 of JBBSOB010000004.1, read as the reverse complement.
CACCGTTTTTACCTCACTGACCGCTGCTCTGTTTGCAGTAGGCAGCGTCATCGGCGGACTCATGAGCGTTGCGGGCGCACTCGAGATATCGGCAAAGCTAGCAAGGGCGGCAAGCATTTCTTGGGCGCTGCTGTAGCGATCGCGCGGATGAGACTGAATGGCCCGGTCAATCACCGCCACCAGCGCAGGAGACATATTCGTGGCCAGATCTTGCCAGATCAATTCGCCAGAGCGCGGATCGGAGGGCAGCTCTTGGGGTATTTTTCCCGTCAGCATATAAATCGCCATCAGCCCCAAGCTATACAAATCGCTGGAGGGAATTGGCCTGCCAGCAGCCTGCTCCGAAGCCATATAGCCAGGCGTCCCAATCACAATCGAACTCGTAGGATGGTGATTGCTGTTGAACACGGTGCCCATGGTTTCGCGCATGGCCCCAAAATCAATCAGGACAGGCTGCTGACTCTGCGATCTCAAAATTACGTTATCGGGCTTGATATCTCGATGAATGACGCCCTGAGCATGGATAAAAGCCAAAACCTGCAGCAGCGAACTCACAATCGCAATCACTTGCGCTTCACTTAGAACGCCTTGCTCAACAATTTCATCTAGCGTTCTGCCTTCGATCCACTCCTGCACTAAATAAAACTGCTGATTTTCGCTGAAGTAGGCATATAGCCGAGGAATTTGCGGGTGATTTTCGCCTAGCCGCTCTAGCATGGCCGCTTCACGCTCGAACCGCTGCTGCACCAGCTGATAAATCTCCGTGCCTGCCGCAATCGGCTTGAGCTGCTTAACCACGCACTGTCGATGAGAAGGCATTTGAGTATCTTCACTCAAGTACGCATGGCCAAAGCCGCCTTCTCCTAGCGTTCGAATGACTTTGTATCTACGATTTATAAGCATGAGCAGAGGTGGATAGCTGTTGCCACATCCAATATAGAGCGTCTAAAGCAGGCATAGCGTTAAGCCCTGATAACTACTTTACTGAACCTTGTGGTTCTGGTCACGATCCCTTATCTACGGCTACTTACAGCCAGACCATGCATGACAGCGGCGTTTAGATTTCTGTTTGTCTACCGCGATCGCCCTCTAGAATAAGGATATAGACGAAAAGTAGCGCCCCTCTAAAAGCATCTATGACGGTCTCCAAAGCGGCAGCACAAGCGGCATCAAAAGTGACACCACCCCCTGCCAAACCCGAACAGTCCCAGCTAGCGATCAAGCAAAACAAAGCCTCTCAAGAGGCCTCGCTAAAAAACCACGGTGTGCCCGAGCGGTTAGCAAAGCACACCGTCCGCTACGCCGACTACCGCGAAGTGAACCGTGAGGATATGACGCCGATGATGCGTCACTATGCGCAGGTAAAAGACGAGTATCCTTATGCCTTGCTGATGTACCGAGTAGGCGATTTTTTTGAGACCTTTTTTCAGGATGCGATTACGATTGCCCGCGAGCTAGAGCTAGTGCTTACCAGTAAAGATTCGGGCAAGGCGATTGGCCGCGTACCCCTTTCTGGCATTCCGCATCACGCGCTAGAGCGGTACTGTACTCAGCTCGTCGATAAAGGCTATGCAGTGGCCATTTGCGATCAGGTCGAAGATCCGGCGCTAGCGCAAGGGCTAGTCAAAAGAGAAGTGACCCGCGTGATTACGCCCGGCACCATCATCGAAGAGGGGATGCTTTCGGCGCGGCAGAACAACTTTTTGGCGGCGGTGGTCATTGCCGGAGAGCATTGGGGCTTGGCCTACGCCGATGTCTCTACGGGAGAGTTTTTAACCACGCAATCAACAGATTTAGAACAGCTTTCGCAAGAGCTTTTGCGGCTCGGGCCAGCGGAGATTTTGGTGCCAACTAATGCGCCAGACTTGGGAGCGTTGCTCAGGCCAGGAGAAAAGTCTGAGCAACTGCCAGCCTGTTTGCCCTCGCAGTTTTGCTATACCTTTCGCTCGCAGACGCCGTTTGTCAAAACAGAAGCCAGGCAGCGGCTGTTAGAGAGTTTTCGGGTGCGATCGCTCGAAGGATTTGGCTGCGATCAGCTCGCCTTAGCTACTCGCGCGGCGGGGGGACTGCTGCACTACCTAGAAGACACGCAAAAAGAAACCATTGCGCCCCTGCAAATGCTCTCTACCTATTTCACCACAGAATATTTGGTGATCGATCATCAAACCCGGCGCAACTTAGAGATTACCCAAACCTGCCGGGATGGCACGTTTCACGGATCGCTGCTGTGGGCGCTCGACAAAACGGTCACGGCGATGGGCGGGCGGGCGCTGCGGCGCTGGCTGTTGCAGCCGTTGCTCAGCATAAAAGGCATACAGGCTAGGCAAGAAACGGTTCAAGAGCTAGGAGACAATGGAAGTTTGAGACAGCAAACTCAGTACTTGCTCAAACAAATTTATGACTTAGAAAGATTAGCCGGGCGGGCCGGATCGGGCACGGCGAATGGACGCGATTTGATGGCTATGGCCGATTCTTTTGCCAGACTGCCAGATTTGGCGGCGCTGATGGCACATGCCAACTCTCCTTATTTGGTAAAGTTGCAGGAGGTGCCGGAGGCGTTGGTGAAGTTGGGCGGGGTGTTGCGATCGCACCTAGTCGAAACCCCACCGCTCTATCTCACCGAAGGGAACCTCATCCGCGACGGCGTTAATGAGCAGATCGATCGGTTGCGACAACAGATTACCGCCGACCAGCAGTGGATTGCTAGCCTAGAAACAACAGAACGCACCCGCAGCGGCATCTCTACTCTCAAAGTGGGCTACACCAAAGCCTTTGGCTACTACATCAGCATCTCTCGGAGTAAATCCGATCAGGCCCCTACAGATTACGTGCGCAAGCAAACGCTCACCAATGAAGAGCGCTACATTACGCCCGAGCTAAAAGACTGCGAGATGCGGCTGCTTAAAACCAAAGAAGCCGTTCATCAGCTCGAATACGATTTGTTTGTGAGTTTGCGCGAGCAGGTGGCCGAGCAGGTAACGCTCATTCGTCAGGTGGCGGTGGCGGTGGCCGCAGCAGATGTGCTGTCCGCCTTAGCAGAAGTCGCTATTTATCAAGGCTACTGTCGCCCAGAAATGGTAGAAGGCCGTCCTGTTTTTATAGAAGATGGTCGCCATCCGGTAGTAGAACAATCTTTGCCCGCCGGGTTCTTTGTGCCTAACGACACCGGATTAGGCGGTGTTGCCCGCGAACCGCTCGAAGATCCAAATCAGCCAACGCCCGATTTAATTATTCTGACCGGGCCGAACGCCAGCGGCAAAAGCTGCTATTTACGGCAGGTGGGTCTGATTCAGCTGATGGCGCAGGTGGGTAGCTTTGTGCCCGCGAAGTCTGCGACATTGGGAGTGTGCGATCGCATTTTCACCCGAGTCGGAGCCGTAGACGACCTAGCCACGGGGCAATCCACCTTCATGGTAGAAATGAACGAAACCGCAAACATTTTGAACCATGCAACCGCCTCTTCGCTCGTGTTACTAGACGAAATCGGGCGGGGTACGGCAACCTTCGACGGCCTTTCTATCGCCTGGGCGGTGGCCGAGCATCTCGCTAGCGAAATCAGCGCTCGCACCATTTTTGCCACGCACTATCACGAGCTAAACGAGTTGGCTTCTATTCTCGTCAACGTAGAGAACTATCAGGTGACGGTAAAAGAGATGCCCGATCAGATTATCTTTTTACATCAGGTGCGGCCAGGCGGAGCCGATAAGTCTTATGGCATTGAGGCGGGTAGATTGGCCGGGTTGCCGACTTCTGTAATTAGCCGGGCGCGGCAGGTGATGGGGCAAATTGAACAGAATAGTACGATTGCGGTGGGACTGAGAGCGCCCCAAAAACAAGTGAAAAAGAGGCATTTTGTGGCGCAAAAGCAAGTGAAAGAAGCAGAATCGCAGCTGGATATGTTTGGAAAATGAGCGAAGCCGATCGCCGGTCTAGTAGCTGCTGCTCATCGCTCAAGACTTGATTGAGCACCCCGCTCAGCCGATGAATTTAGACGGTTTCAAGCGATCGCCCGATACCAAACCAATAGCCTTGCACTGCCTGCATCGGACATGAGTGGTAAGTAGATCAGTGCAATTAAACTTAGGTCACCACAGTACCAACGAAGCTCCTGTCCCCACTTTGGGGTTCTGAGTGTATAGACATCATGTCCCTAACGTTCAGCCATTTCAGCTTATGAGTTAGCTCCCCCAAAGTGGGGGTTGGGGGGCTGGCGTTGTTTTATAAATCATTGGATCAACCTACTTAATTCCTGACAAAGTCCAACAGATAAAGAAACCAAAAAATTCGTAATCTACGGATAAATACAATGCTTTAGCTGCTTAGAAAGAAGGAAAACACTAAAGATTTTATGAATCACGAAGTTTTGAACAAGAACTTAATTCACCTAAATAAATCGGTTATGCTCACAGCGAGCCAATTAATCAATTCAAATTGGTTTGCCTTATAGCAATTTTATCTATTTTATCTATTAGTTTATGGACATTTCATCTTCTCAGGAAACAATTTCATCTCTTCAGAAAACATTAGATCAAAAACTGGTTGGTATCGATTCCTTTTCTGAAACGTTAACTCGGCTTCGGGCCAATGCTGACTCCTATAAGAAAACTTATATTGCTGGTGAGCCTTATCCTCACGTAGTGATTGACGATTTGTTCGAGCCAGCAATGCTAGATCGCATTGTTAATGAATTTCCTTCATCTAGCAATCGAGATTGGATTACCTATGACACTAATCACGAACTAAAAAGCACTTCTAGAGGGATAAATGGGTTATCTACTTTCACTCAACTATTTTGCCTGTGGCTGAGTTCTTCGGAAGTTATTGACGAAATCAAAAAAATTACGGGTCTTGATAATATTTGTGCCGACCCCATGTATCACGGCGCAGGGCTACATGAAATGTATCGAGATGGTTGGTTAGAAATGCACTCTGACTACACCAAACATTACCATCTACCGATGGTGCGTCGCCTCAACTTAATCACCTATCTCAACCGAGATTGGGAAGACGCTTGGGGCGGAGAATTGGCCCTACAAGACTATAAAGATTCTAATAAACAAGTCAGCTATGCGCCTCATTTTAATCGCACCATTATTTTTCCTACTACAGAAAAAACATTACATGGTGTTCCGAGTAAATTATCTTGTCCTCCAGAGCTTAGCCGTAAGCTAATTTCGATCTATTACTGGACGCCTATTCCCATGCCTTTCTTATTTAAAGCAGGAACTCCCCTAATTTGGGCATCAGATCGCAAGAGAGCAGTTAAACAGACCTTGAAAAAAGCTCAAACATTATTTCATTAAGGCGCTGTTGCACCCCATATAAGAAAAGACCGCGATCGCCCATGATGGTTAATAAAACGCTTCCACTTAGCTCAATCAACGAGACGAATCTTTCGTAGATTTTCATCTCTCGGATGGGGCGGTGTTTTACGGTTGCCGTGAAACCAAATTTTGGCGTTCCGCTACGGTGAAATATCGGCGATCGCGTTCCTAGCTTCAATGTAGTCATTTATTCGTTGTCATTTATTCGTTGTCATGTAGCTGACAGCTCCGCATAGGTCTTAGGTTTCATGCACCAAATTCCGCCACTTGGTATCCTTTGGGCATGTATCCCACCCATGCAGTTTGCTTATGGAGCCTCTAAAGCGCGTCTTTTTAATTTTGCGGTCTTACTTTTGGCTGTCCGCAGGCGCTACGCTGAGTTTGCTATTGCTCACAGCGGCGAATGCCATTACGCCACAGCTCTTTCGGCGCGGGATCGACCAGGGCATTGCTCCCAAGGACTTGCAGGTGGTGCTGATGACGGGCGCGATGATGGTGGGAGTCGCGATCGCCCGCGGCCTTTTTAACTTTGGCCAAAGCTACTGGGCCGAAGCCGTGAGTCAGGGCGTGGCCTACCAACTGCGCGGCCAGGTCTTTAAAAAAATCGAAACCCTCAGCTTCAGCTATCACGATCAGATACAAACCTCACAGCTCCTGACTCGCATTACCAACGACATCGAGCAAATCCGCACCTTCATCGGCACCAGCCTAATTCAGGTCATCAGCGGCATGGTCACGCTTGTTACTATCGCGACCATTTTGCTGATTATGGACTGGAAGCTAGCTCTGATTGCCTTATGCGCCATTCCGCTGGCCGGGTCGCTGCTCTACCGGTTCTTTGTCATGAATCGGCCTTTGTTCTCTCAGGTTCAGGAGCGGTTGGGCGATTTAAACGACGTGCTTAGAGAGAATTTGATCGGCGTTCGCGTGGTCAAGGCTTTTGCCAGAGAACCCGTAGAACTGATGCGCTACACGCAGATGAACAACAGTTTGGTAGCGGTTTATCTCAAGACGCTCGACGCCATTCGCAATACTTTTCCGTTTATCTTTTTACTCAGCAACCTGATTACCCTGTCGGTGATTGGCTATGGCGGCGCACAGGTGATTAATGGAGAGATTACCATCGGCGAACTGGTCGCGTTTAATGCCTATTTGTTGTTTATTTTGCAGCCTGTGCTGCTAATTGGGTTTGCGGCTCCGGCGATCGCACAAGCCTCTGCCTCCGCCGAACGCGTCTACGAGATTATCGACGCCCCCGTAGATATTAAAAATCGACCCAACGCGGCTCCTTTCGATCAATGCGGCGGACGCGTCACCTTTGAAGACGTTTGGTTTCGCTATCCGGGCGCAACCGAACCCGCGCTCAAAGGCATCTCTTTTGAAACCCAGCCGAAGGAACTGATTGCGATTTTAGGGGCGACGGGTTCTGGAAAAAGTACGATTATTAATCTGTTGCAGCGCTTTTATGATGTGACGCAGGGGGCAATCAGAATTGATGGCCGAGACGTGCGTGATTTTGAATTAGAGAGTTTGCGATCGCACATCGGCATTGTCTTTCAAGAAACCACCCTATTTTCAGGCACCTTGCGAGAAAACATCGCCTACGCCAAACCCAACGCCGCCTTAGCAGACGTGATCGCAGTCGCGAAAGCCGCCTACATTCACGAGTTCATCGAAAGTCTGCCCGAAGGCTACGACACAATTGTGGGAGAAAGAGGGGTGGGGCTTTCAGGCGGGCAAAAACAAAGAATTGCGATCGCCCGCACCCTGCTCACCGACTATCACATTCTCATCCTGGACGACAGCACCTCCGCCGTAGACGCTGAAACCGCCGATCGCATTCAGGCCAGCCTCGACCAAATTATGAGAGAACGCACCTGCAACGCCTTTGTCATCGCTCAGCGCATCAGCACCATCCAAAACGCCGACCGCATTTTGCTCATTGACGACGGCAAACTCGCCGCCCAGGGCACCCATGAAGAACTAATGCGCACCAGCTCGCTCTACGGCGCAATTCTAGAATCGCAGGTCAATCAAAAACAGTCTGCTATCGTCGCGTAACTCTTAGCCACTCTTTGCCCTTATGACCAGCGCCCCCGTCGCCCCCGAAAAGAAAGCCAAAAAGCAGCTTTCTACTGTCAATCGCTTTCTCGCCTACGTCAAGCCATATCGCAGCGACCTCCCCATCGCCCTAGGCGCTGTCATCATCGGCGCAGCCACTCAGGCCGTTGGCCCCTTCCTCATCGGCTGGTCTATTGACAATCTCATTCGCCCCGGAAATCTCTCTGGTTTAATGTGGATGATTGCCGGACTAGCCTGCATCTATGCCATCGGCACGGTCGCTATTCGCACTCAGATTTTTCGAGTGGGCGCAATTGTTCAAAAGGTACTCGCTCAGCTCCGGCAGGACATTTTCACCAAGATTCAGAGTCTTTCTATTGGATATTTTGACAAAAGCGAAGCGGGCGATTTGATGAGTCGCCTGCTCAACGATGTCAGCGTCGTTAACAATGCCTTTGGACAGAATATTCCTCAAATTTTGGGCAATACCTTGAGCCTAATCGGCATCATCATTGCCATGCTGTTGATCAATCTTCAGCTCGGGCTACTCAGCAATCTGGTTGTGCCGATTATGATTCTCACCACCAGCTTGTTCTCTCGCTGGGCCAGAGTTAAGTTTAGAGTCACGCGCGAAACTATTGGCGATCTCTCCGCTCGTATAGAAGAAGATGTCAGCAGCGTAAAAGAAGCGCAGGCATTCAACCGAGTAGCCTACAACATCGACAGCTTTGAGGCGCTAAACGCCGCCAACCGGGATGCCAATATTCAGGCCGTTGCCGTCACCTCTGCTTTTCTTCCGTCAATTGATTTTCTCAATACGCTCGCGACCGCAGGCGTGTTAGCTTACGGCGGTTATTTAGCGGTCAGCGGTGGGGCCACGGTCGGTACGGTCACCGCGTTTTTGCTGTATGTACAACAGTTTTTTAGGCCCATTCAAATTCTCAGCCAGTTTTATACGCAGGCTCAAAGTGCGATCGCCGGACTCGAAAGAATCTTCTTCCTACTCGACGAACCCGAACTTCTGCAAGATGCCATCAACGCCACCGAAATGCCGCCGATTAAAGGAAAAGTCTCCTTTGAAGAGGTTTCTTTTGGTTATGAGCCGGGACAAACTATCTTAAATAACGTTAGTCTCTGCGCTCAGCCCGGACAGATGGTCGCCCTTGTCGGAGCCACTGGCGCAGGCAAAAGCACCATTATCAACCTGATTTTGCGCTATTACGACGTGACTGGCGGCGCGGTCAAAATAGACGATATCGACATTCGCACCGTCACCCAGGCTAGCCTCCGCCGCCAGATGGGATTTGTTTTGCAAGACAATATTCTCTTTGCCGGTACAGTCGCCGAAAACATTGCCTTTGGTCGGCCGAACGCCAGCCAGACGGAGATCGAGGCGGCGGCGCAGGTGGCAAATGTTCATAAGTTTGTGACGACGCTGCCGCAAGGCTATGCCACCGTTTTGGGCGAACGGGGCGCATCGCTAAGCCAGGGACAGCGGCAGCTAATCAGCATTGCTCGGGCGGTGTTGGTCAATCCGCGGATTTTGATTTTGGATGAGGCCACTAGCAGTATTGATACTCAAACGGAAAGGTTGGTGCAAGATGCGATCGCTCAACTCCTCAAAAACCGCACCAGCTTCGTCATTGCCCACCGCCTTAGCACCGTCACCCAGGCCGATCAGGTACTCGTCATTCAAGAAGGCAACATTGCCGAGCGCGGCACCCATCAGCAACTCATTGATGAAAATGGCCTATATGCGAAGCTCTATGCGCTACAGCTAGGGAATGAGGCATAGCTATAGGGCAACGGCTGACGCCTATTTTCTCGTCAAATTTGTGAGAATCTAATTAGGCCATGCTAGGTAGACCATACTAGGAGGAAAGGCAACCTGTGGATACGACTTTAGAGGTCTTTGCCTCGGCAGAAGTAGAGTTGGGGCTGGTCATTGCACTGGCCATTGGCATTAGCGCGATCGCCTTCAAACTTCTTCCCGCCCTATTTCGCTACCTATTCGACCAACTCAAATGGTCGCCCACTATCTACACCGATGTCATCGAGCCAAATCAGTCGTTACTAGCCACATCGCTGGCCCTGAGTGCCGCTGATATTCTCATCGGTTTATTCCGCTCCAACTCCAAATTCTATACCCTTGTAGAAGTGCCGCTAGGTCTGACCATCAGCGGTCTGGTTATCCTGCTGCTCTATCGCCTGTCCAAAGTTTTTTTCAACGTTTATCTGCTCAACGCCGCCGTCCGAGACAATCGCAAAATCAACAGCGAAGTCCTGCTGTTGGGCAAAGTCGCCACCATCGTTGGGGGGGCCACTGTTGTCGCCATTATCTTTGGTCAAACCCACCAAATCAACGTGGTCGGGCTAGTCGCTAGCTTAGGCGTGGGCGGGTTAGCGGTCGCCTTTGCCGCCCAAAAAACGCTGGAGCAGGTCATTAGCAGCATCATTCTCTATATTGATCGTCCTTTTGTAATTGACGATTACATTGGGCTGCCGGATCGCACCTTTGGGCAGGTGGAATCTATTGGCTTGCGCTCGACCAAGATTCGGACTTCGGGAAAAGGCACGCTGGTGATTGTGCCGAATAATGTGCTGACGCAGATTACTATCGAGAACTTTACGGGCGCGAAGAAAGTGATGTCGATTGTGTATTTGCGGTTTTATCGGGCGATCGCCAACGATGAAAAAGCCCTGATTCGACAGGTCATTTTAGAGAGTACTCAGGGCGTTTTCGGCATCGACGCTAGCAGCACAGATATTGCTTTTATAGATTCTGAAATCCCTTTAGAAGCGAGAGTGGAAACAAGAGCGCAGGTTACTTTCTTTATTTTGGGATCGGGTGAAGTGTCTATGGAGCTGCGATCGCAATTACTCGATATCGCCAGCCGTAATATCGCTCAAAAGCTCAAAGAATTTGGCATCGACTTTGCCATAGAAGAACAAAGAATTAACGTCGATTCGCCCATTACTATATAAACTGCGATCGCTGATATCAAAAGTATCTGCATCTATATCTGATCTGATCTGATCCCATCTATGGAAATATTTATCTCACATCTACAAGAGATCTTTCAATTTGATCAAGAGATGCAGATGTCTCTAATTCGCCTGGGCATTCAGCTGGGGCTATTTCTCATCTTTGTTTTGCTTTCGCTTCTAATTGGCCGCCTAACGCCTGGGCTAGTTAGATTTTTGGTCAATCGAATCGCGCCTGATCGCGTTCACACCATTTACAAAGACCTGATTCAGCCAATAGAGCCGATCTTTCGCACCGCAGGCACGTTCATTTTAATCTCGCTGAGTTTGAGTCTGATCAAGGAATACGCAGGCATTTATCAATTTTTGGGCTTCTTCGTCACGCTCGCGACCATTGCAACTATTGCCTGGCTAGCCTCTCGTTTGTTTCGCCAGTTTGTGCGGGTCTACGGCATCAACATTGTGCGCAGTCTCAATCTGGAAGTGGATGAAATGCTGCTGGTGGTAGAAACCATCATGAATGTGATGATTGGGATTGTTGCGGTGGTTGCCTTTGCGCAAAATCAGGGCGTCAGCCTGGTGGGATTAGTCGCTGGTTTTGGCATTGGGGGAGCGGCGATCGCTTTTGCCGCCCAAAAAACGTTAGAACAACTTTTTGGCACCATCGTTCTCTATCTCGATCGCCCTTTCGTGCCAGGCGAACATATTCGCGTCAACTTTAACCCGCAGGCCGCTGATGTGTATGCCCGCGTCGAATCGATTGGTCTGCGATCAACCAAGCTGCGCACAGCCGCGAAAAGTACGCTGGTGATTGTGCCCAATTCGACGATGGCGAACCTGGATATTGAGAACGTGACGCGCGGTAAAAAGGTGATGGTGCTGCGGTCTGTAGAGTTTGGGCGATCGCTCGAAGAAAGAGAACGCGCCCTCGTCAAGCAGGTGGTCAAAGCCAGCACCGACGCCCTCTACGGCATCGACCCAGGCAGTACCAAAATCAGCCTCTTCGAGCTAGAAGGCCGTCCGGGTTCTCGCGCTCGCGTCACCTTCTTCATTCTTGGCTCTAGCGAAAACTCTCTTCAGCTACGCAAGCGACTGCTAGAGCTAGCCAACAATACCGTCGCCCAAAAGCTGTTGGAATACAACCTCGAATTTTCGGTAGAAGATCCCACTATCTATGTGGACTCTCCAGTCACCATATAGTGGTTAATCGGCTAGTTTCGACGTGGGTCAACCCACCCATCCACACCCACCCTGAGCATGCTTGTAAAGCTTCGTAAAGGCCATCGCCACTCACAGGTCAGAACGATAAAGTTTTAAGCAGTTAGCAAACTATCGAACATCTATCAACGTACATGGCACATACGCTGCTGACGATCAAATAATAATCCGTTTTCAATAAGGTTTTTAATAAGCTGCTGTGACTAACCGCCTCTCGTCTCAGACCAATCAGCCTGACGGCTCAGACAATAGCGCCCCGGAAATCTCTCCAGATACCTTTCCGATCGTCGGGATTGGCGCGTCTGCTGGCGGCATCGAAGCTTGCTCTACGCTACTGGGGGCGCTGCCAGACGATACGGGCATGGCCTTTATCATCATTCAACACATCAGCGCCGACTCGCCGAGTTCGCTGCCCGAAATTTTTGGCCGGGTGACTAGCCTACCCGTCGTCGAAGTCGCGCAAGATCTGGCATTGCAGCCCAACCATGTCTATGTGATTGGGCCAGGGATGCAAATTACTTTGAGCGCCAACCGGCTACAGCTCTCACCTAGAAAGTCGGCCCCAAAGCCTGCCTATACGCCCTTTAAGCCCATTGATTACTTTTTTGAATCGCTAGCGGCTAATCGTCAGCAGTCGGCTATCGGCGTGCCCATTGGCGTGGTGCTCTCAGGGCTAGATGGCGATGGTTCAAAAGGACTAGAGCTGATAAAAGCGGCGGGCGGCGTGGCGTTTGCCCAGTCTGAAGATACGGCCCAGTTCAACAGTATGCCGAATACCGCTGTAGAAACGGGCATGGTGGACTTTATTTTGCCGCCAGAGATGATTGCCCAACAGCTTTCAAAGATGGCTAACTCACCGTACTTAATGCAGCAGGCGATAGAGGCGGCCTATCCGGCCACTTCTACTGAGCTAGCTCCAACCGGCGATGATCCTGCTGATGATCCTGGCAATGAGGGTGATTTTTCGGCGGTGTATGCTTTGATGCGATCGCAAACCGGCATTGACTTTAGCCAGTACAAGCAAGCCACCTTCGAGCGCCGCACCCGCCGCCGCATGGCGCTTTATCACATTCACGACATCGCCGCTTACGTAAACTATTTAAAGGAAGATCCTAACGAAATTGGAGCGCTCTACCGCGATGTTTTAATCACGGTCACGGGCTTTTTCCGCGATACCGAAGCCTTTGCCTTCATTGGCGATAGCATCTTGCCCTCCCTCGTTCAGGAAAAAGAATTAGACTCACCTATTCGCGTTTGGGTGGCAGGCTGCTCGACCGGAGAAGAATGCTACTCTCTTGCCATTTGCCTGCTCGAATATCTCTCGGCTCAAAACCTCAATCTGTCGATTCAAATATTTGGCACCGACGCCAGCGAAAGCGTCATCGAACAAGCCCGCCACGGCATTTACACCGATAGCCAAATGGCCGGAGTCTCTTTCGAGCGTCGCCAGCGATTCTTTGTCCGCTTAGGCGATCGCTATCGCATCAGCAAAGCCGTCCGCGAACTGTGCGTATTTGCCCGTCAGGATCTCAGCAGCGATCCGCCGTTTTCCAATATCGATCTGGTGAGCTGCCGCAACGTGATGATTTACTTCAAGTCGCCGCTGCAAGATCGCGCTCGCTCTATTTTTCATTACAGCCTTAATCCGGGCGGCTATTTGTGGTTAGGCAGCTCCGAGAGCGTGGGCGAAACCTCCGAGCTATTTGCCGCGGTTGATCGCCAGCACAAAGTCTATAGCCGCCGCTCCTCATCCGACCGGCTCAGCTTCGATTTTGTCACTAGCGAATATTTTCCGCTGACTCAGGTGCGATCGCCCGCCGAGCCAGATTCATTTAATGAAGGCTATTCCAACGTGCGGCGTCAGGCCGACCAGATTGTGCTGGGCCGCTATGCCCCGGTCGGGGTCGTCGTTAACGACCAGCTAGATATTTTGCACTTTCGCGGCAATACCAGCCCCTATTTGGCCGTGGCCCCCGGCGAACCCAGCTTCAACCTGCTCAAAATGGCTCGGCCCGAACTGCTAATCGAGCTACGCGCCGCCATTAATCAGGCCAAAGCGCAGAACGTGCCCGTCAGAAAAGAAGATCTCTACGTTGAGAACAACCTGCAAGAAATCGCCATTGAAGTGACGCCGATTAACCATCCGGTTTCTCAGGTGCGAAACTATCTGGTGCTATTTGAGCCAATCGTCACTGGGGCGGCTGAGGCGGGCGCAGAAACCGGCGAAATGGCCCCGCCACAAGCGCATGAAATCTCCAGGCTAGAGCGAGTGCTAGCGGCGGCTCGTCGGGAGCTACTTGATACGCAAGCCTATCTTCAGGCCACGGTCGAAGAAAAAGAAGCCTCCAACCAGCGGCTGACTACGGCGAATGAAGAGATTTTGTCGAGCAATGAAGAGCTGCAAAGCACCAACGAAGAACTGCAAACGGCCAAAGAAGAGGTTCAGGCCGCTAACGAAGAGCTAATCACCACTAACGAAGAGCTAAAAAGTCGTAACGCCAGCGCCCAGTCCGTCAACGACGACTTGGTTAACTTACTCAACAACGTCAATATCCCGATTGTTATTCTCACCAACGATCTGCGCATTCGCCGGTTTACCCCGGTCGCTCAGCGGTTGTTCAAGCTCATTCCTACCGACATTGGCCGCTTGTTTAGTGATATTCGTATCGATATCGACATCCCCGATTTAGAACCCACTATTCTCACCGTTATCAACTCGCTTGACGCTGAGGAAAAAGAAGTTCAGGACACGCAAGGACGCTGGTATCAGCTTCGCATTCGTCCTTATCGCACCACCGAAAACCAAATAGACGGCGCGGTGATGGCGCTAGTAGACATCAACGATATTAAGCACACTCAGCAGCAGCTAGAAGAATCGCAACGCTACGCCGAGGCAATTGTTGAAACGGTGAGCGAACCGCTGATAGTGGTCACCGAAGCGCTGGTCGTGCGCACCGCAAATCGGGCTTTTTATGAGACGTTTCAGGTTTCTCAGACAGCCACCGAAGGGCGATCGCTCTTTCAATTGGGCAACGGGCAGTGGGATATTCCAGAGATGCGATCGCACCTCACCACCTTAATCAACGATCCCCGCAGCCGCATGGCCCCGCTCGAAATCACCCACGAGTTCGAGCAAATTGGCAGCAAAACCATGCGGCTAAAGGTTCGCGAAATTGAGCGCCCCGGCCCCGACCGCATGATTCTGCTATCTATTGAAGACATCACCGAACGGCGGCAGACCGAAGCCGAGCGCCTGAGCCTGCTGCAAGCCCAAACCGCTCGCGCCGAAGCTGAAGCTGCCAACATCGGCAAAGACGAGTTCCTTTCCGTTATTTCGCACGAGCTGCGATCGCCGCTCAACGCCATTCTGGGCTGGTCGAGCCTGCTGGTAAAAATGGAAAGCCCGGCTCCCGAGGTGCTAGACAAGGCGCTCAATAGCATCAACCGCAGCGCCCAAAACCAAAACCGCATCATCACCGATTTGTTAGAAGTCTCTCGCATTCTGCAAAACAAAACGACGCTACAGCTCGAGCCGATTAACCTCAGCGGCTTTTTAAAAACTGCCGTAGAAATGGCCCAGCCCTCTGCCGCAGAGGCCGAAGTCATACTAACAGCGGAGCTAGCGCCCTCATCCGATTTATTCCGACTCGATCCAAATCGGCTCCACCAGGTCTTTGGCAATGCGATCTCAAATGCGATTAAATTTACGCCAGCGGGGGGCAGCGTTCAGGTTTCCTTAGCTTATCACTATGAAAACGACGCAGGCAGCGCTCCCCCAGAGGGGCTTCGTCAGCCAGTTGCCCAGCAAGCTCGCATCACCATTACCGACAGCGGCGCAGGCATTGCCCCCGAATTTCTGCCTCATGTTTTCGACCGATTCCGTCAGGCCAGCAGCACCAATACCCGGCAGTACGGCGGACTCGGACTCGGACTCGCGATTGTGAAAAGCTTTGTCGAGGCGCATGGCGGCGCAGTTGAAATTAGCAGTCCCGGCGAAGATCTAGGCGCGACGCTGACGATTCTGCTCCCGCTGACCCTCGCTGAGGCGGCTGCGCCTCGCCCTAGACTGTCGCCCTCAGAAGATCAGCTGATCCGCGCCGCTCGCCTGCTTTTAATAGAAGACGATCTCAACAGCCTAGAGATGATGCAGACAGCGTTAGAAACGCGCGGGGCCACCGTTATTGCCGTCGAATCCGTCGCCCGCGCAATTGAAGTTCTCACGTCTCAGTCCGAATCTCTAGATGGCGAATCCTCAACAGCCATAGATCTCATTCTCAGCGATATCAGCCTGCCCGAACAAGACGGCTTTAATTTAATTCGCTGGGTGCGATCGCATCCAACCCCCCAAATTCGTAAAATCCCGGCCATTGCCGTCACCGGCTTCGCCACCCGCGCCCACACAGACAGCATCCTTAAAGCAGGCTTCGTCTATCACCTCACCAAACCCATTGACCTAGACTTACTGGTCAGCGCCATTCTCTCCACCCTGGCGCAATCAGACGACTACGAGGAAAACTAAATCCGTACCGCACTAGTCGGTAGAGGGATCTAATCGGTAGAGGTATCGGCGGCGCTATGTCTGTCGGCGACGAAAAAAGCTGGAAAGGGTAGTCGCGATCGCCCCTGCCAACACCGAAAACACAGATCCCACCGTCGCCCCCCATCCAAAAAGCCAATCTCTACGGAGAATGCGCCCAGCGCCTGCGCCGCCTGAAAAACAATAACGCCCGCGCCGGTAAAGCCAACTAGCACGGTCACAAACTCGGCCACCACCGCAGAAAAGGAGAAATCTTTGGCCAGGATCATACTTGCACGGAGCGTTAAACTTGGAAACAAAAAATCCCCACAAGCATATCGCTCGCGGGGATAGATAGTAGGATATCTAATTTCGTTCAAACCATCTGTGCTTAACGGTTGCCCAAGCCAACCTAGCCCAAAGACTCTAGATAGTCTCGCACCCGATTACGACGCTTAGGCTGACGCAGCTTTTGCAATGCCTTAGACTCAATCTGGCGCACTCGCTCGCGGGATAGCTCCAGCGTACGACCAATCTCAGCGAGCGAATAAGGTACGCCATCGCCTAAACCAAAGCGCAGCGTAATCACCTCCTGCTCCCGCATGGTCAAATCAGTCAGCAACTGCTCTAGGTCACGCTTTAGCGACTCGCGCATGAGCTGCTCTTCTGGCGAAACATCTTCGGTTTCTAGCAGGTCACCTAGCTCTGTATCGCGGTCTTTACCCACTTTAGTATCCAAAGAGACCGAGCGCGGCACCTTTTGAAGCACCTCGCGCACCTGCTCTGGCGTCATTTCTAGCTCAGCGGCAATATCTTCTATTTTGGCCGTGCGCCCTTCCTGCTGAGAGATTTTGCGCTGCGCCTTTTTGATTTTGTTCAGCTTTTCAGTGATATGTACCGGCAGACGAATGGTGCGGCTTTGAGTGGCGATCGCCCGCGTAATTCCCTGACGAATCCACCAGTAAGCATACGTACTAAATCGATAGCCCTTCGTGGGGTCAAACTTCTCAACCGCTCGCTCCAATCCCAACGTGCCTTCTTGAATCAGATCTAGCAGCTCCAAGCCCCGATTCTGATACTTTTTAGCGACCGACACCACCAGGCGCAAATTCGCCTTAATCATGTGCTCTTTGGCCCGCACCCCTTCAGCTTGCAGCGCTACCAATTCGTCTACGCTCACGTTGGCCAGCGCCGCCCACAGCCGCTTACCCTCCACCAGCAGAGGCTTTAGCTCTGTCACCGGGACTTCCGCTGTTTTTGCCCACCGCTCCAAAGAAGGTCGATGGCTCAACTGCGCTGTTAGCTGATCGCGAGTGCTGAGCAGCTTTACATAGACGGCCAGAGTGCCTTCATCCTTTTCCGCCGCCTCATTGCGTAGCCTTAGCAACTCCATGTGCTGCTGTACTTTTTGGGCCTCAGCAACTTCCTCGTCTCTTTCTAGCAGGCTCACCCGACCGATTTCTTGCAGATAAAGACGAACCAAATCGGTAGAGCGAATAGCCCGACTTTTCTTATCGCCTTCAGCATCAATGCCCGTGATATGGACATCAGCACCTTCGTCCTCTTCAGCCTGCGACAGATCAAAAACGGTCGGTTCGCAGTCGTCATCGTCACTGTGATCAGACTCGATATCGACCATAGGATCGCTCACCATCTGGTCGCTTTTAGGGCGTTTGTCAATAAAATTAGACGTAGCTTTCATGATGGTGTGAAGTAGCAGTACAGGTTAAGAGTCGGCAAGGCTCATTCCTTAAAAGGTATTGTTCCCAGCCGATGGAGGCCATAGCGCAAAAGCAGCGCCAGAAGAAAGCCATCAGCGAAAGACCTGCCGGGGTTTCTTGGTAGAGCTATCTGGTAGAAAAAGTAATCTTCTGCCAGGTATTGAACGCAGACTATGAAGCCCAACAAAGCCGCTTAGATAGACCATTTAGATAAGAAAACCCGACGAAACGATTTACAAACGAAGAAATTGGCATATTCAATCATTCATTTATCTACTGGTTACCTATCCAGAGTCTTCAAGCAGACTCAGCAAAATTCCCAAAGTCTTTCATGAAGATGCCGTTAAGTCGCAATCGAGATCGCGGTTCTCAGACTCGCTGGTTATGGCGAATCTATTGTTGACGGCCTTGTTAATGGCTTTGTTAATAGTCTGTGTCTGCTGCATCGCGTTACTGAAGCTGCTCTATTTAAAGAAATACCAGTTTCGTTTGCAGTGCTGAGAGTTGCTATTCCAGGTTTGTCAGTGGCACAAGCTAAAAATCTATTCAGAGCGGTCTACTAACCCGGTTGCCATAGAGATAGATAGCCTGCTTCATCAGCAACAAATTTTTAGCCTGAACCGACTGATGCTTAAGCACTCTTCTCACAAAATCTATAACAAATTAGCCCAGTTAATACCGTGAAACTTGAATCGTAAAGATGGTGCCTTCACTCCATGTAAACTCACCGCTAATCGAGCCACTCCGTCGAGCTGTCACAATCTGATCGCGGTTCCTGTCACAGATTCTAATGTCACAGCCTCTCAATAGCTTTGAACCCGGATAACCGCGCTGTGGGCAAAATCCATAGCCGAACCGCTTGTAGATCACACACCATATCCGCCGCCGCCAGGAGTTGCTATCCAAATCTCGTCTCCCGCCTTAATATCAACGGTTGCCGTTGCCGAAAGCCAGTCTTGCTTGCCATCAGCGCGACGAACCAACGCTGAACCAGACTGCGCCGAAGATCCACCCATTAAACCAAAGGGCGGATTCGTACGCCGACCCGCTAGCAGATTGGCCGTCATGGCCTCGCGGAAGAGAATTTTTCGGATTACCCCGTTGCCGCCTGAATGCTTGCCTGCACCGCCACTATTTTCTCGAATAGAAAATTCTTTTAGCAAGACCGGAAACCGCAGCTCTAAAATTTCTGGATCGGTCAGTCGTGAATTGGTCATGTGGGTTTGCACCGCGTCCGTTCCATCAAAGGTTGCGCCAGCGCCGGAGCCACCGCAAATCGTCTCGTAATACTGATATTTTTCGTTGCCGAAAGTAAAGTTGTTCATGGTGCCTTGCGCAGCCGCCAGAATATTTAATGCGCCGTACAGTGCGTCCGTTACGGCCTGTGAGGTTTCTACATTCCCGGCGACAACGGCGGCCGGATAGGTTGGATTGAGCATAGAGCCAGCGGGCACCTGAATGCTGAGCGGCTTCAGGCAACCGGCATTAAGAGGAATGGGCTGGTCTACCAGGGTTCTAAAGACGTAAAGCACAGCGGCTTTGCACACGGCTAAGGGGGCGTTAAAGTTGTTGGGCTGCTGGGTAGAGGTACGAGAGAAATCTATGCTAGCGCTATTGTCGGCGGCATTGAGAACAACAGAAACGCGAATCGTTGCGCCGCAGTCCATGGGCACCTGGCACTGATGCGGCCCTGGGCCTTGCTGCGCGTATAGCTGTTGAATAACTTGACGTACAGATTGCGCTGCATTGTCTTGAACGTGCTGCATATAGGCTTGCACCGTGCTCAGTCCAAATTGTTTCACCATCTTGTATAGTTCTTTAGCGCCTTTGTTATTAGCTGCGATTTGAGCTTGAAGATCGGTGAGGTTTTGGGCTAGATTGCGGGCTGGGTAGGGGGATTGGGTGAGGCGATCGCGCAATTCCTTTGCCTTCAGTACGCCCCGCTCGACCAAATGAAAATTGTCTAACAAGACGCCTTCTTGCAAAACAGAAGTACTGTTGGGCGGCATAGAGCCAGGGGTAACGCCCCCAATATCGGCATGGTGCCCTCTAGACGCCACAAAAAACAGAGGCTGCGACTCTATAAAAACGGGCGTAATTGCGGTGATATCGGGTAGATGAGTGCCGCCGTTATAAGGGTTGTTAGAGATGAACACATCTCCCGGTTGAAACGGCTGGTTTTGGTCAGCAATCAGCGCTTTAACGCTTTCGCCCATGGAGCCTAAGTGAACTGGAATATGCGGTGCGTTCGCCACCAGTTGCCCAGCGACATCGAAGATGGCACAGGAAAAGTCCAGGCGCTCTTTGATGTTGACAGAAGCGCTGGTGTTTTGCAGAGTAAAGCCCATTTGTTCGGCGATCGCCTGAAAAAGGTTGTTGAATATCTCTAGTCGAACCGGGTCGGGCTTAGCCGTTTGGCCCTCAGGTACAGTCTGTTCTATATTCGACTTAAAGGGATGATCGCACTGGGTTAGGATTAGGTTTTTGCGATCGCTCACCACCACCTGCCAGCCGGGTTCCACAATATTGGTGCCTGTTTTTTCGAGCAGAATGGCCGGGCCAAATAACGTTTGTCCCACTTGCAGATCTTGACGCTGAAACAAAGGAGTGTCGTGCCATTGCGAATTAGAAAAAAGTCGAACGGTTGTCGTTGGCTCAGGCTCAAAGGCCGCTCTCATCGCCTTCAATTTATCTGCTTTGCTATTGGCTTTAATATTGGCTTTAATATTTGTCTTACTATCTGTTTGATTGTCTAATTTGCGCTCCGTTTTACCGATAATTTCTACGGCAACTGTGGCCACGACCAGTTCTTTATCCGACAGCGTTACGCCGTACTGCTGCTGATACTGCTGCTCAAACTGTTGTCGCATTTCTGCTACTGTGGCAAACGCTACCGTCAGCGTAGAATCGGTGCCAGCATAGCGCAGGTGGCATTGCCGAATCACCTCAATTGAATCGACATCGCGATCGCCTTGCTTAGCCAATGCCATTCTCGCCTCATCTTCTAACAGATTAAGCTGATGAGACAGCGAGGCGATCGCCCCTTCCAAAGAAATCTCTACCGACTTTTCCTTGAGAATACGACGGTCGGCCAAACCCATCCCATAAGCAGACAACACGCCCGCATACGGATGAATCAGAATGGTCTTCATGCCCAGTGCTTCCGCCAACTTACAGGCATGTTGACCGCCAGCCGCCCCAAAACAACACAGCGCATAGTCACCAATATCATGTCCTTTTTGAACAGATATTTTTTTAATCGCATTGGCCATATTGTCGATAGTGATGCTCAAGAATCCTTCGGCCACTTGTTCTAATAAGTTCTGCTTGCCGGTTGCTATGGAAATTTCTTCTGCTAGCGCCGCAAATTTCTCTTCAACAATATTTCGATCTAAGGGTTGATCTCCTTTTGATCCAAATACTTTAGGGAAAAACTGCGGCTGAATTTTACCGACCATCACGTTGCAGTCTGTTACCGTCAGCGGCCCATCGTTGCGATAGCAGGCAGGCCCAGGGTATGCCCCCGCTGATGCTGGCCCCACGCGATAGCGCGATCCGTCAAAGCTGAGCACAGAGCCGCCACCGGCTGCAACGGTGTGAATAGCCATCATGGGCGATCGCATCCGTACACCCGCCACCTCAGTTTCAAACACCCGCTCGTAGACTGCGCTTGTAGAACTAGAATCGTTACTAAAATGAGCAACATCAGTCGAAGTGCCCCCCATATCAAAGGTAATAATTTTATCGAAGCCCGCCGCTAGGCTGGTTTGTACCGCGCCGACAACCCCACCCGCAGGCCCAGAAAGAATGCTGTCTTTACCCTGAAAAAACTTAGCAGGCGTTAGCCCGCCGTTAGACTGCATAAACAAGATTTGCGGGCCAGACTGTTGAGTCGTCTGAGTAGTCGCGGGCGTAAGAGACTTTTCAATGCGGTCAATATAGCGCCGCAAGATAGGAGAAAGATAGGCATCTACCACGGTAGTATCGCCTCTGCTCACCCATTTTATTAGCGGGCTAACCTGGTGAGAAGCTGAAATTTGGGTGAACCCAGTTTGCTTTGCCAGCGCTGCAATTTGCTGTTCGTGATGGGGATAGCGGTAACCGTGGATGAAGGCGATCGCACAGGATCGAATGCCGCTTTTGTATGCCTGCTGTAGAGCGATCGCAATTTCCTGTTGTTTTTCTGCTGTCAGCGCTTCAATTACAGCACCATCTGCAGCCATACGCTCGTCAACTTCTATCACCTGCTCGTACAGCATCTCGGCTAGAACAATTTGTCTAGCGAAAATATCGGGGCGATTTTGGTAGCCAATGCGCAGACCGTCTTTGAATCCTTGGGTAGTAATGAAAAGTGTGCGATCGCCCTGCCGCTCCAACAGTGCATTCGTCGCCACCGTCGTCCCCATCTTCACCACCGCAATTTGTTCCGCCGGAATCGGTTCAGAATCGCCCAGGCCCATCAGCTCACGTATCCCCTGAATAGGCGCATCCTCATAGCGCTCTGGATTCTCGGAGAGCAGCTTATGCACCCGAGTAGCGCCATCTGGGCGCTGCGCCACAATATCTGTAAACGTACCGCCTCGGTCAATCCAAAACTGCCAGTCGCGATTATTCTGGCGCTCACCATCCAAAGCATCTGAATGAGTCATGCAATTTCCACCTAAGTTGGTCATCACATTATGCTACTCAACCATCGAGAGATAGTCTCTGCCTCTCAGTCCAAACAAAGAGACTTAAATAGGTAGGTCAAATGATCTGTAAAACGACTGTTCAGGTCGTTACGTTTGTGGAAGATTTTTTCAGCAAGCACTTGCCTGCGGACTGCACCATTAAAGTTAGCGCCGCTAAGATCTGCATCTTCTAATAGACAAAGAATGAATAGGCAAAGAATGGTTGGGCGATGCGATCGCCATTCATTCCAACACTCTATGTCTTCTGCCAACAGCGCTGCAAAATCCGCGTATCAACCGGGTAGCACCGGGCATTCGCCACGCTCCATGTCTGACCAAAAACCTCGCAGCACCCATAAACGATAGAACATAGAGAATTAGAGCGCCAGTGCCCTACATATTCTTTTTAAGACCTTGCCGCCAGCGGGTGCCCTCAGAACCCTTGCTGCGCCTTCACCGCTCTGAACATCCCAAACCGACACAGCCCGCTGCCAAACGCCAAACGCATCAACAGCAGCGTCGGCACCTCGCGCACAGATTTGATAAATCCCGAAAAGCCAAACTTTATCAGCCCCTGCGGTCGGATAATGCCCTGCCAAATCGAATCAAGCCAGGACGGCAGCGTCTCTTTTGCCCAGTCAGCGGTTTCTACCCGTCCGCTCACCATGCCAGTCGCTTCCAATAGCTCCGAAAATCCCTCAATGCTAGAAAACTCAGGATGCGACCACTGATCGAGCAATTGCTTCATCACCGGCTTCTCCCAAGCGTTTAGCGGCTTTTGGCGGTCGTCTCGCTGATTCCAATCGCCCACCACCAGTTTTCCACCCGGCTTTAGCACCCGCAACAGTTCTCTGGCGAATACGGCTTTATCCGGCATGTGCGGCCCTGCCTCCAGCGACCAAACCACGTCAAAGCTGTTATCAGGAAACGAGAGCGCCATCGCATCGTCTACCATAAACTTTGCGCTTAAACCCACGGGCGTTAGCTGCGTTGCCCGCTCCACCTGCTGCGGACTAATAGTCACCGCCGTCACCTCAAAGCCATAGTCTTTGGCCAGCACTCGGCTACTGCCGCCAATTCCACAGCCCACGTCTAAAAGCGTCGTACCGGGCGGGCAGCCATCGAGTCCACCCCATCTCACCATCTCATGCACAAAGTCGTACTTGGCCTGACGAAAATCTTTCTGTCTAGGCGGCGAACCGTAGTGCCCCAGGTGAATATGCTCGCCCCAATAAAACTCTAAAATGCCGTCTTGTGTCCACTCATCGTAGGAGGTGGCCACCGATTCAGCAGAGTCATACTGCCGAGGCGTGAGTAAGTAAGCTGCCGTGCCACCCACGAAGACGAGCAATAGCAGTAAAGAGGCAAGAAGTGAACCCATTTAATTTGAGGCGGTATATTGCTTTGAAACTGCTTTAAAACCTAGCGCATTTATCGCAACAATTGATACCGACTACAGATGATGTGGTGGGCCAATACGGTCGGCCCATGCAGTTAACAGATTTTGATTCCAACCCTGCTAGTCTTGTCTAATTACCGTTTCAAACGCCCCGCATGACGCCTGCCGTAGAAGACCGCTCCAGATTTTCCTTAGCGCAGCTTGGCCCTGGGCTATTGATGGCAGGCGCAGCCATTGGCGTCTCTCACCTAGTGCAGAGTACGCGGGCAGGCGCACTGTATGGTTGGGGCGCGTTGCTGTTCATATTGCTCGCTAACCTGATGAAGTACCCGTTTTATGAGTATGGGCATCGGTATGCGGCGGCGTCTGGTCAAAATTTGATTCAGGCGTATCGGCAGCAGGGCAAGCGGTTTTTTGTGCCGTTTTTGGCTATCAGCGTGGTTAGCGCGGTTGGGAGCTTTGCGGTGGATGCGTTTGTGGCGGCGATGCTACTGCAATATTTGTGGTTTCCTCAGGTTTCAGCCACTGTGTTGGCGATGGGCGTACTGCTGTTCTGCTGGGGATTGATTGCGGTGGGTCGCTATCGGCTATTCGAGCAGATTACGAAGTGGTGTGTCATTTTGCTGTCGATAGCGACTGTTGGCGCAGTGATTATGGCTGTTTTGACCGTCGTGGCTCCTACACTTTCGGGTTCTGCACCTTCGGGCGGAACATTAACTTCCAGCATTGTGGAAGTCGGCGCAGGGGAAGTTGCAAAGGCTGCTGCGACGCTGCCTGAGCGGAGTTCGATATTTTCTTGGTCGGCGCTGCCTTTTATTGTGGCGTTTATGGGATGGATGCCGGGTGGACTAGAGCTTTCGGTGTGGCAGTCGCTGTGGGTGCAGGCGGATGGCGAAGATAGCGGTGTGCGGACGCCGATGAAGGAGGCGAGCTTTGACTTCAATTTTGGCTATGCGCTGACGGTGATATTGGCCTGTTTGTTTTTAGCGTTGGGGACGCTGACGCTGCCGGATCAGGGATTGGCGAGTGAGCCAGCTGAGTTTGCAGGGCAGCTCATTGGGATGTATACAAATACTATTGGGGCTTGGGCCGAGCCGGTAATTGGGTTGAGTGCGATCGCCGCTATTTTCTCCACCACCTTCACGGTTGTAGATGCTTTTCCTCGCACTTTGGAGGCAGGTTTACACGAGCTATGGCCCCAGACCAAAGAGATTACTTTTCCAATCAAACAGGCGATCGCCCTCACCTTAATCGCCCTGTCTGGCCTTCTGCTTACCGTGTTCACCGCCGGATTTGAACCGCTAATTGACACCATTACGATTATTGCCTTCGTCGCTGCACCCTTCTACGCCTGGCTCAATATGCGCAGCATTAGCACCCTAGAAGCCGCCGATCAGCCTGAACGCTGGCTAAAAAAATTAGCCACTGTCGGATTTGTTTATCTCTCAGGATTTAGTTTGGTTTTTATTGGTATGCAGATTGCTAGCTGATATTTCATTGGATGATGTGTTGGTTCTATAGAGAAACTGAACCTGTGCGACTGAGTAGATTAAGGCTTGGTAAAGGATCGGATAAGTTTTCAACAACGCATATAGAAATCCGCATAATTACTGATAAGCCGTCACAAAGTCAGCAATAAATGAGTTCTTACATTCAAAAATTCAACCATACATACGGAAAGTACTGGCTACTGGGTATAGATTTTGCGTTTGCCATAGCGAGTCTAGCGCGGCACCGATTTACCTTCGGCCTAGACGAAGTATTACTCTCTATTGGCCGCGACGACGGCTACGCAGAGAATTTTCAATACCTAAAGCTGGCGGCCATCATAGGGCTTCTGTGCTTTTGTGCAATCACCGAGAAAAGCGCCGCTATCGGTGGCTGGGCCATTGTCTTTGGCATACTGCTGCTAGACGACAGACTCGCTATTCACGAGCGGGTCGGCGAGAAACTAGCCGATTGGCTGTCTTTTCAACCAATGTTCAATTTGCGAGCCATCGATTTTGGCGAGATCATGGTTTTCGCAACCTGGGGAATTATTGCGATCGCGGTTCTTACCATTACCTATCGGAAGAATCGCTCCGAAATTGCCAAACAGATTTTTAAGGGATTGTTGCTATCGCTGTTAGGGTTGGCCGTCTTTGGAGGCTTCTTCGATATGCTGCATATTGTAGTCCAAACGCTGATGGGAGAGAATTTATTTAGAGACGATCTCTTCGATGTGCTTGAGGACGGCGGAGAAATGGTCATCATTAGTTTGGCTCTATATTTCGTTTATCAGAAGGCACAGCGATTACTCGCCAAGCGCCAGCTAGACATAGACCAAGCATAGGGCAATAGCCGCCCCCGCTCACGAGCCATCTACATTCGCTCTAGAACCTCTATACCCAATAAAGAAAGTCCTAATTTAAGTGATCTAGCGGTCAAATCGCACAGTACCAGCCGAGAAGTCCGCGCGGGTTCTTCCGCCTTCAGCACTGGGCAGCGATCATAAAACTGATTGTACTTTTGGCTTAGCTCAAATAGATACTGACACAGCCGATTAGGCAACAAATCGGCTGCGACTTCATCGATTACAACGTCCATTTGTAACAGATGTTTAGCCAGCGCTAGCTCACTCTCTTCCGTTAGCTTTACATCTGCCTTCAGAGTCGATAAATCAACCTCTCCGCTGCGGCTGATGCCCCGTACTCGAACATAGGCATACAGCATGTACGGCGCGGTGTTCCCCTTGAGATCGAGCATGCGGTCGTAGCTAAAGGTATAGTCGCTTACCCGGTTTTGACTCAGATCTGCATACTTCACCGCGCCGATGCCGACTTTCTCCGCCACGTTTTGAATGAAAGCTTCAGATTCTGTTCTTTCTTCGGCTTTCAGGCGAGCTTTGATGTCTTTTTTAGTGCGAGCGATCGCCTCATCCAACAAATCTTTTAGCGGCACCGCCTCCCCCGAACGAGACTTTAGCCGCTTGCCATCTTCACCTAGCACCAGACCAAACGGCGCATGGTCAAGCTCGACGGTTTCCGGCACCCATCCTGCTCGCCGCGCTACTTGAAACACCTGAGCAAAATGATTCGACTGCCCAGCGTCTGTTGTATACACAATTCGATCTACCTGATCTTGGGTAATGCGATAGCGCAGCGCCGCCAGATCAGTCGTTGCATAGTTGTAGCCGCCGTTCGACTTCTGCACAATCATTGGCAGCGCTTCACCGTCTTTGTTGCTAAAGCCCTCTAGAAAGACACACTGCGCCCCATCATCTTCTACCAGCAGCCCGGCCTTATCCAAATCTGTGATCACATCTGGCAAGTACGGATTATAAAAAGACTCACCGCGATCAACAATGTCTTTTGAGATGTTCAACAGATCGTAGATTTTGCGATACGACCGTTTAGAAAGCTGACAAACGCGCTCCCAGGCTTCCAAAATCTCCGGGTCGCCTGCCTGCAATTGAACCACAGATTGTCTTGCTCTTTCTTTGAACGCTTCATCCTCATCAAAGCGTTTTTTTGCCTGCCGGTAGAACGTAGCCAAATCGCCAGAGGTAGAGGCAGCTGCCGCCTCTTGAGGATCAGGGTAAGTCTCTTGTAAATAGGTAATCAGCATGCCAAAGGGCGTTCCCCAGTCGCCAATGTGATTGATTTTGAGCAGGTCGTGGCCCAAAAACTCAATGACTCTAGCAAAGCACTCGCCAATAATTGCCGGACGCAGATGGCCCACATGCATTTCCTTCGCGATGTTGGGGCTAGGATATTCGACAATTACTTTTTGGATCGGATCGGCTTTGGGGATGTTTAGGCGATCGCTCTCATAGGCCGCATTTAACAGCCCCTCCAAATAATCTGTCTTCAGCTTAAAGTTAATAAAGCCAGGGCCAGCGATAGAAGGGGTTTCGCAGAAATCTTCGACGTTGAGATTTTCAGTAATTTGGGTGGCGATCGCCCTTGGATTACTTTTTAGCGGTTTTGCCAGCGACATGGCCACATTCGCCTGATAATCGCCAAACTTAGGATTATTCGTACTGACCAGCAGCGGATCGCGATCGCGATACTCATCGCCAAATGCCGCAGCCAAAGCCGCCTGTACGCGGGTTTTCAATTCATTCAGCGTTGGTTTCATAGCGAAATCGCGTGGCCCCTGGCCCAAATAGACAAATCATCATACAGACCTAACAATAATAGGGTCTAGTCCCAGTAGTTTCTAGCCCCAGCAAATCAGCGCCTATCTTTGCCCCCCAACTCATCACTGCCATGCCCAAATCCAAAGGCCCCAGCCGCGCCGAAGTCCTCGCCGCCCATGGCCAAACCATGACCGATGTGATCGCGCCAAACCTCGACGTATTGTTTTGCGGCATCAACCCCAGCCTTTACAGCGTCGTCATCGGCCATCACTTCGGTAGACCCGGCAACCGCTTTTGGAAAGCCATCCACCAAGCAGGTTTTACCCCTCGCCTTTACGACCCTAGCGAAGACGCCTCCTTGATAGAGTTAGGCTACGGCATTACGAACATGGCTCCTCGCGCCACCGCCAGAGCCGATGAACTGAGCAAAGCCGAAATTATCGAAGGGCAAAAGCTGCTCGCCGCTAAGGTCAAAAAATACCAGCCGAAATGTCTCGCGTTTTTAGGCATTACCGCTTACCGCATCGCCTTTGCACAGCCCAAGGCAAAAATCGGCCCC
Organism: Phormidesmidales cyanobacterium; assembly: GCA_038260205.1. Taxonomy (GTDB): domain Bacteria; phylum Cyanobacteriota; class Cyanobacteriia; order Phormidesmidales; family Phormidesmidaceae; genus Phormidesmis. Next base: position 3,277 of record JBBSOB010000004.1, on the reverse strand, counting down.
CAGCCAGACTGGGAAGGCATTTCCGTTTGGGCCTTGCCAAATCCTAGTGGATTAAACGCCCATTATCAGGTAGATGGCTTAGCCGAAGTCTATAGCTGGGTGCTCAATGCGGACAACGGTTAAAGCCAGCTAGGCAACACCAGCTAGACAACATCAGTTAGTAACTGCTGCTTGCCATCATTCATTGGTCTGTCAGCAAACCTGTCAGCCGTCTAGGCTGAAGCGCCCGTTGTCGGATCTCTATGGCTCAGCAACCATCAGCTTATCTTCCGACTAACCGCACACTATTTGCGAATGATATTCAGCGTCGCTCATTAAATCTAACGTACTTTCCACGCGGTCTAGGAAGACCTTGCCGTTGATGTGGTCGTACTCGTGCTGGATGATGCGAGCGACAAAGTCGGTGAAAACTTTTTGCTGCTGCTGGCCGTGGCGATCGCACCACAAAACCTCGATCTCACGCGATCGCGCCACCAACCCCCGCATTCCCGGCACACTCAAACAGCCCTCCCAGCCCTGCGCCTGCTCATCCGAATAGGCCAAAATCTGCGGATTGATCATGGGGGTTGGCTCCATGACGGGCGCGTGCAGATAGCGCAGGTTGGGCCGAGACGCCACAATAAATAGCTGTAGACTGCTCGACACCTGGGGAGCGGCAATGCCGACGCCGTTGGTTTTTATAGCCGTGTGAATGAGGTTGTCTATCAGCTGTTGGATCACCGGAGCATGAATGTCTTCTATGGAGCGAGTGGGCGATCGCAAAACCGGATTACCGATTTCTGCCACCTTCAACACTGATTTTGAGATCTCAGTCACCTCATCACCTCGTCACCAACAGCTAGATTTTCAGTTGAATTTTATTCTAACGAGCAGCCAACTTATCAGCCTACCGTCGCCGCGCCTCAACCGGGTACGCGCCTGGCTTCACCGATAGCGCCAGCTTCTGAGCGCCTCTAGCGACTGTCATCGGCAGCGCATCGCCCACGGCAGTCGCCTCTACAAGTTGCTGCACCTGCGTCGCGTTGGTTACCGCCTGGCCGCGCATCGACACAATCACGTCGCCTGGCTTCAACCCACCCGCTATGGCTGGTGCATTAGGAGATATCTGAACAATCAGCACACCCGCATCGGCCTGAATTTTTGCATCCGCGCGTAAGCTGGCATTCACCTGCTCTTTGAGCGCGGGCGTCAGCGTCTGCATCTGCACGCCCAAATAAGCATGATCCACCTTGCCGTTGGCAATCAGCCGCTCGGCAATGCTGCGAGCCTGATTAATCGGAATCGCAAAGCCTAAGCCCTGGGCGTTACCGATAATCGCGGTATTAATCCCAATCACTTCGCCCTGCTCGTTTAGCAACGGCCCCCCCGAGTTGCCGGGGTTAATCGCCGCGTCGGTTTGAATAAACTGTACGCGCTGATCGGGAACGCGAATTTGCGAGCTAGTTCGCCCGGTAGCGCTGATAATGCCAGCCGTGACGGTGTTGTCTAGCCCTAATGGATTGCCGATGGCGATCGCCCACTCACCCGGACGAAGCTGATCCGAATTACCAAGTGCCACCGTCGGCAGGTTATTCGCATCTACCTTCACTACCGCCACGTCTGTCAGCGGATCTTCGCCCATCACTTCGCCATGCAGCTCCCGACCGTCTTTAAGGGTCACGGTCACCGTATCAGCGCCTTCGACCACATGCGCATTCGTCAAAATCGTTCCATTCGCATCCAAAATAAAGCCCGAGCCGGTGCCCCGCTCAACGCGCTCGGTCGGCCCCTGTTCAGGCACCCCCATTTCGCCAAAAAATTCGCGGAAAAACGGATCGTTAAAAATGGCGGGCCGTTGACTGCCTTGGCTGACAATGGTTCTCGAAGAGTCGATACGCACAACCGCAGGCCCGACGCGCTCAGCCGCTGAAGCAATAAAGTTAGCGCCGCCTACCAGTCGCTCTGTGCCCGTCGTCTGACTCAGCAGCACCGGATTTTCCACCGCGCTGCCTGCTGCCAAAACGTTTTCTGCCGCAGGCGGTGAGGCTAGAGCATCTCCCCGGTATTGCAACGTCTCGTAGGGATAGTTCGCCGCTGTGTAGTTAGTCGCCCTATGCTCAGTGACGAGCAAAACGGTGCCCGCACTCGCGGCCGTCATCAAGGCATAGGAGAGCGATCGCCTTAGCCAGGGCTTGCGCAGCCATGAAGCTGACTGTCGAGTGGGGGGGCGCTGAGAGACGGGACGGACAGGTTCAGACTGCTTCATACCTAAAATTCCAACGATTTTCGATTATGCTTTGCCAGGCGATCGCTGCCTACTCAGAACAATTTTAATGCTAGAAACAATGCTAGAAAAAAGTTCTGAGGATTTGTTCTGAGAATTTGTTCTGAGGATTTGCAGGGCAAAGGCGTGGCTTTTGTGTTTTAACAAATGGGGTGAATCGTCGGGTGCTGGAGGAGTGCCAGTTTCCCAGAATGTCTAGCGGCCAAAAGGCGCTGCTAGCTGAGCTTTTGAACTACTTTTGATTTGAACTACTTTTGAAAAGATTTTTCAAAAAAGATTTTCCGGATTTCCAACCCGTTCAAAGCAGGCTGAAGTCCTGACGCTGCGATCGCAAAGCCTTCCATCTCAAATCAGTCAGCATTTATGCTCCCATTTAGCATCTGGAGAGATACAACTGAGTGCGGATGACAGCCTATAATTCGACAAAGCCAAAGAAGCCGCCGAGTAAAAACACCCCGTTATAAGTCTGCTCCGACAAGCTCGCGCCTACAAACCCGTCCTTACTATTAGTCTCACCCTTTGTCTTCCAAAAATGTATCTACGCTATATGCAGTTTTTTCCCCTCAGAAGACACCACATCTAGTAATCTAAAAAGTCCTCAGCCTTCTTTCAGACGGTTGGCCCCCGATACGTATTAGAAATTATGCCGCCGCGCTACTAGCGACAGCGTTTTGCTAGCGACAGCGCTCTGCTTCTCCATGGCCGTCGCTCTGCTTCGAGCCGGTTGGCCTTGAGCCTACCTGTCTAAACTTAAGACGCCAATCTTAGGAAGACTGCCAAAACCTACCTGGTAAATAGCCTGCTAGCTCCCAGAAAATTGTCGAGGTTAATTCGGTGACTCAAATAAAAGAAGATCTTTGGAATCAAGTCCTTGCCCAGCTAGAAACGCAGCTCAGCAGCCCGACGTTTGAAACCTGGATTAAACCCACCCGAATCAGCCAGCTCTCCGATACAAAGCTCGTGCTGCTAACCGATAACCCCTTCGCTAGAAACTGGCTGCAAAAGTACTATCTG
>JBBSOB010000003.1:0-49081 GCA_038260205.1 Phormidesmidales cyanobacterium | reverse complement strand
GCGGGTAGCCTGTGGTCAAGCTATGAGTAAAAAGCTGCGTCTTATGGTGAATCAGTCGTAGGAGCGCTCAGGAGGAGGGTTGATTAATGCCTGAGCTTCGCTGAGGACTTGCTGCTGCCTTACGATGGCCAGAAAACAGAATTTGCAGATGGCCAGATTGTAAATATGGCAGCGGCGAAGCTGCTGCATGGCGAAGCTGCTGCATGTGGCTATCATTACATTTCTTCAGTTGTTGCTAATTGAGCACATTGAACCTCAGGGGTTAGAACTACCCCTTTTCTATGTGAAGGCAGACATCTATGCATGTATGTAGTGTAAGTTTTAATCATTTATCGCTGAGAACTTACCGTTTTAGAATCCAGTATTGTGTAATCTATGGATAGCCAATACTTATATAAGATATTAAGGACTTATGAAACTCCTTTCTACTTCCTTCCGGGCAACTTTAGATAAATTTGGGATAAAAGGGTTAACTCTATCTGAAGAGTCTGGCGTCTCGACTGGCGCGATCTCAAACTTCAGAAACGATGTTGCCGGCATTACAACAGAGAGTCTGGAACGATTGCTATCAGCTTTTAGCGACGAAGCCCTTGCATATTGGACTTCGCAGATTCTCGCTGCTCGCAATACAGAAGAAAATCTCAGTCACAATCCGCTTGCCATTCAGACGTTTGTCAACGCTATGGATGGAGATACGGCGGCTGATTTTTTAGCCTGTCTAGCCATTAGAGTGAGAGCCGACTCGAAAAATGCGGACGGTCGGATTGCGCTTACCCACGTTGCTTAATTAGATCTTTAGAAGACGTGTCCAAATTCATCCGATTTGAGGATATTCTCCTGAAAGGCAAACATTCAACAGAGCAAGCAGACGCGGCTGTCGAGAAAACTCGTCAGCTAATATTGAAGCTTATTCTAGACAAAAAGCTAAGCTATCAAACCGTATAGCTGGAAGCGTTCACGACATAGCATCAGTCGTCAGCCACAACAGCAATAGTGTGGATGCGGAGAATTTCTATTCATTCAACCTGTCCAACCCAGACGGCATTGTTGGCCTTCTAGAGGCGCTTTCTGTCAACATAAGCGATAGATCGAAGGAAGAGAAGCTTGTCGTAGCAGATAACTAGGACATTTTTTTCCTATCTTGACCTGACCCTAAATCGTCATCTTCGAGAGAGATATACCTAGTTCTGAAGTCAAGCCGATCTGCCATTAACGACTCTTGTATTAGCTCCATTGATGCTTGAGGGAGACTACAGTTGCGAGTTTTCGCTACCTTTTTAATTTCGTTGACCGGTAGCTTCTCAATAAAGTCAACCCACCGACAAAAGGTTCCCAGGCAAGACTTCTCCCCAGAAATCTTTTTCAGAGAGAGCAGTCGATTAAACAGTGCTTTGAAGTACGCTGCCCTCGTCTTATAGGCCGACCTTTCTACGTCTTTAGTTATCTTGGCTATCAGCTCACCTCCGAGCAGGAGCTGAACCACGCCCTCTGCCCTGTCTGACCTTGAACGATTTGAATTATCCAATTTTATCTCCTGATGTTTCTCCAGTTTTCTAGAACAGATTTTCAGGGTAAACAAGTATGTGCCGTAAGTTGGCTTTAGAGATTAGAGCGCAAGATATGGCGATTTCTAGCAGCTCGACAACAAAATGTCTAATTGAGTGTTAGTAAAGTTTTATGAATTTTCGAGCTGATGAGACTTCAGAAATTCATGAGTTTTTAGACAGCTCGTTAGATTTACTACTGTTTTTGTAACATGAAAGACACAAAAAAGCCGTAAAATCCTAAATTACGTACTTTAAAAGCAACAAAGTCATGAAAAACAGAAAAAAAGTCATGACTTTGCAAACTCTGAAAGTCCGACCTACCATGCAACGTATTCGCTCGAGATCGCATTGCACCATTTCATTCAGGGGTATGACTTTGAATAACAGAATTCGGCCAATCCGCTCAAGACAACGCTCAGGTTTATGGGTTCAACTACCAGCAACCGTCATTCGGAATGCACCTGTAGTCGGTTTATCTTTGGCCGGCATCGCGATAGGTGCCGTGGGAGGATTTTCTCTTCTCTTCGCCGCTGTTGCTATTGGCGCAACGGGCATTTCTCTTTGCAAAGGTAGGAGAGCAGAACAAATTCTCAACCGCCTACCTGTTTTCGTCGGCGGCTCGCGCAATCTCTTCCTCATTGTCGGCCTTATTGTCGGCGTTTCTCTTCTAATCCAAGGACAGCCTAGCTATGCACAACTGTTCGAAGGCGCAAAGGGGGCAGCCGATAGCGGCATTGGTGCGTATATCGGGACAGAGGAGGCAACCAGCATTATTGATATCATCACCTTCGCCATGTGGGCGCTCTTAGCCGTTGGAGCCATCGGCACCATCATTGGCGGCGCGAGTCAAAGCATCCAAATTTTAATTGGTGGCTTGACCTTGTTCTTTGGCATGGCCATCTTGATTGGCGTACTTGAATTCACGGACGGCTTATTGTTCGGCTCTTAGCAGAGGGGTCTCTAGATGCAAGCGTCCAAGTTATATCTCGTTGTCAATCGGGCCATCGGGCGCTTCCCTGGCTTCCTATTTCTACCCATGCCGGTGCTATGCATTCTGCTAGCTGCCTTCGGGACTAGCGTTGGCATCACGCTGTTCTTAGGGCTACAAATGGGCGCAGTCATCATGCTGGGAATGTTCCTCTCTTTGACTTGGCTCTTCGTTGTCGGCACTGACCCGATCCGATTTGCCTACTCCCTCATCCCGCCACCTAATTGGGTAAAGGGTCGCTATTCAGTCCACAGCGTTCTGGAAAAAGAGTAAATGCTTACCAAATCATCTATCTCTGGGAAAGGAAAAAGAGGACAGGTTTTCAAGCTCAAACGGTTTGAAGACCAAGCCGATCTGCTGGCTTTCTGCCGGATGAAGGTGCAGGGCGAAGATATCGGCTGCTACCTCAATCGCCGCCGCAATAGTCTGACGCAGCTCTGGGAATATTCTGTTGTTTTTACTTTTGCCGTGCGCGGCATTCATCCACTGCTCTATCCAGGTGAAGCAGAAATCATCCTCAAGCGGGTTGAACAATCTCTCAAGGGATTGAACGACAAACAGCGGCTGACCTTCCGTTTTCGTTCGATGGCGGACGATACTGAAGAGCAAAGCACTATTTCAGCATTGATGGATCGCACTGATAGCATCGAGCATCAGTACTTTCAGGCGGCTCGTTCCAAAAACGTCCGCCTACTCAACGACCAAGGCCGCAGGCAGCATACGTCCATCAGGGTCTTCGCCGCCTACCAGCTCGGTGAGTTTGACAATCAGGGCCGCAACTTTATTGAGAAGGCGCTGAGCAACGCCGAATTCTACTACCACCAAGTCTTCGGCAAAGATAAGCAGGTGCCTACCGAGCTGTTGAAGTCGTTACTCTTTGACGCTTTCAACAGCGGTTATCTACCGTTTAAATCCATGCTGGCCGCAATGGGCCTGCGAACTAAAACCCTTAACGTCTCTGACTTATGGACAGACCTCTATAAAACGTTCAATCCCAAAACCGAATACAACGCGCAAATTCCAGGACTGGGCTATCACCTTGTTTTAGCAGACAATTCTGAAGCTGGCGCGGCGCTCGTGCTCTACGAGGACTTCATTGACGAACGGTACAGCGATATCGACCCGCTCTCGCTCGCGGTCGGCGAAAGCTTTCCCAAGGCCGGAAGGTCTCACGTTGAACTAGGCGGTCAGCTCATTGCTGCCATCGGCCTCGAAGAAAAACCCGCTGCGTTTACATCGCCAAGTAACCAGCTACTTTTTCTTTGGGAGTACGTTTGCAACACCGCCGACTGCGAAGTGATCTGCGAGCTGTCGCCCAGTCCACAGCTCGTCGCCAAGATTGCCTTGCAGCGCGTAGCTAAAGAGTCGATGGCCGGTCAGTCGATGGCCGCTAAACGTAACAACGTCAGCGTTGAAGCCAGTCACCACCTGGACGAAGCGATGGACGCGCAAAGCCGCATGTATAGCGGGGCTGCGCCCATCAGCGCGGCGGTAATGGTATTCCTGCAACGTCACACCCCGCAGCAGCTTTCCAATAGCTGTCGCGAGTTCACGGGTCAGTTTACCCAAAGCCGCTGGCAACGAGAGACCGATGCCGCCTGGATGCTCTGGCTAAACTCGCTGCCAGTGACAATGGACGTGCTCTACAACGACAACCGCCGCAAGGTTTACCTATCGGATGAAGTACCGGCCCTGATGCCCATCATCAAGCCCTACTCGGGAGACCTGAAGGGGCTGGAGTTTATTACCAAGCAGGGGCGATCTCCTGTCCATGTAGACTTATTCGCCAGAACCGTTGGCATTCTTTGCTTTGGCGAAAGCCGTAGCGGTAAAACCGGCGTGGCGCTAGACATCATTATCAATGCCCTAGTGCGCGGGCTGAATGTCTTAGCCATTGACTATCCTAAGCCAGGCGGCATTCACAGCCTCAAGTACCTCGCCCAGATGTTTGGCTCGATGAGTGCCTATGTAGATGTCGCCACCGAGAAGAACAACATCCTACAACCCCCCAACCCCTTCAAGCTAGAGGGACTCTCTGAGTCCATTCGCCAATCTAGATTGAAGTCGCACTATGACTTCTGTGTCACGGCGCTGTCGTTGATGGTGATGGGCAATGAGACTTCTTCAGTGGGGAAACGAGTGCGGTCTCTCCTAGTGCAGGTGATGACGCCGTTCTTTGAACACTACGATGCGGCCTTCAGAGCAGCCTTTGCGGCTGGCCTCGGTTCACCGGACTGGCAGCGGATGCCGACCCTGCACCACTTCTTGCAATTTATCGAGAACTTCAATTTTGATAGTCCCGTTGGCCAGCAGATGATTGATGAGGCCCTCGGTCTCATAATCTTGGAGCTACGCACCTGGCTACATAGCCGGGTCGGTCAAGCTATCTCTGCGCCTTCTACGATTGACCCGGACGCGCAGTTCACCGTCTTCGCGCTCGATAGCGTCAACGACGATATTGACGCGGCCATCATCGCTCTGAGCGCTCAGTCATTCATGCTGCGCAAAGCCTTCGAGCTGCGGAGCTGCGTTTCTATCGTCGATGAGGCTCCCGTATTGCTGAAGTTTGAGGCGCTCGCGCGGATCGTCGGCATGATGTGCTCTAACGGCATGGCCTCCGGCATTAAGCCGGTCGTCATCTCGCAAGACCCGGCTTCTGTGGCCAATTCGATTATCGCTAGTCAAATTACCAACAACCTCAAAGTTCGCTTCATCGGCGCGATTACCCGCAACGCGGCTAGAGAGTTTGAAAAGCTGCTCGGCTACGACCCCGCGGTTCTAGCACCGAACACGACAGAACAGTTCTTCACCAACGCGCAAACGCTCTCGTCTAGCTGGCTCGTAGACATTGACTCAAAACTGGTTCATTGCGACCACTACCTGCCACCTGAGTGGCTAGCAGCGCTCGCCAACAACAAGTCTGAGATCTGGCTGCGCGATACCGTCACGGCCCGCTTTACCAACAAGTATCAGGCCCATGCTGCCTTTACCAAAATCTACGTCGAAGCGCTCAAGGCTGGGCGCATTGATTATCTATACAGCAACCGTGAAAAACTCTCTCAACCCGTGCTGACCCATGTCTAACGCTAAATTAAAAGCTGAACCTAAGTCCGAAGCTCATCGTAAACGCCGTCGCAAATGGCGTCTAGCTGCTGTCGTGGCGATCTCTGGTCTGACCGCAACGACTGGCGCAGTTGCTTCTACCCAACCGTTCTCCAGCGACAATCCGTTTGAATCTGATATTCCCAGCGCTATTAACGGCAGCGGCGGCGGTGGCAATATCACAGTGGGCGAGCCGTCGATGGGTGAGTTAGGTAGTCTCGGCGGCCTCAGCGATATCATGCCGTCTTTTCCTGGCCTACCGGAAGGGGGCTTTCCTTCATCGCCCGGTGGCGGCGGTCTTGGCGGCATCCTCCAAGGCGGACTCGGCGATATCTTCGGCGGGGCCAGTGGGCCTGCGCCTAGCATTTTCAAGGATATTCTCAGCGGCGATATGAGCGGCATCTTGAACAGCATTCTCGGCATCCTCACCAGCCAGAACGACATCTTTGGAGAGATTTCAAGCGTGGTTCTCGGCGATGGCTGGGAGGGCGCTGACGGTGACGGCAATCCCAAGACACCGCCCAACCCCTATAAGATTCGACTGCCGCAGGAAAAAGATGAGGAGACTGGCATTCTCACGCGATCTCCCATTGTTGTCAGGCGCGATAAAGCCAACCAGTACGACCAGGAGCTAGGTCGGGCAATGGCCGCGCCCATGCTGGCTGAAGCGGGTGACCAGTGGCTTGAGGGTAACATCACGACTAGCTCGGACATGATGCAGGCGGGTCTCGCTTCCACACAGAGTGCGATCTTTAAATCAGGTGAAGCGACTGAGGCTACCTCTACGCAGGACATCGTACGGCGCAGCGCTGAGATGTCAGGTATTGCCGCCACCATGCAGATGCAGGAGATGCAGCAGAACGCTCTGCTCGGTGAATCCCTCTGGAATATGCAACGGCTGGGGAGCGCTCAGCTTCAGTTAGCCGCGAATGCTAGCGAAGCAGCGGACGAGCAGAATCGGCGCGACCGAGCTAGTCGAGCTGCAACTATCAGCAGTTCAGCCGCCGAAGCCATGATTATTCCTGGCCTCGCAGATATTCCATCAGCAGCTACGCCTACGCCATCCGCTCCGACTGCGCCTTCCTTGTTCGCCACGCCATAGTCTCTATCACGCAAACGCTATGTTGTTATTCAATCGACCGTACAAGGACAAGCTACTGTTAGTCTCCTGCTTCTATGCAGGGGTAATCCTGTTCATCTCTGCTTCTGCTGGATTGGCTCAAGATATAGGAGATGCGCCAGGCAGTGCAACCTCTATTCTCGAAAACGCCATACGGGTCTCAGAGAGTAGTGAAGCAGGACTGAACGCACTGTGGGAGACGACCTTCACAGGCTCTTACTCTCCTGGCTATCTAGCCGTAATGGACTTTGCTAAAAAGGTCATGGTCATTCCGTTTTTCTGGCTATTCATTCCGATTACTCAGGCATTTACCTTCAATCGATATGAGGAGATCTTCAGACATGTTGCATGGCTAGTCCTCGTTTGTGTGCTGACAGCCAATAGCTACGGACTCATGACAAAGATTGCCTACGGCTCTAGAAACTTCGTCAACGACACCACAAAGGAAATTCTATCTTTCCAGCTTGGGCCGGTAACTATGAAGGATGCCCTATCTGATGTGTTGCTGACAGAAGAAGCAAAAGAAACCATTCGATTGAATTTCGTTGAATGCGAAGCAAAAGAAGGAGAAGAACAACTCAAATGCTTTGAAGATGGAGCAAAGACTGCTAGGGAGGAAATTGCAGAAGCGGAGCAAGCGACCAACACACTGGGGCTGAATATATCGGGATTCAAACGGCTTCAAGAACGCCTGGACACAATTATCGGCGATATCAACTTAGCAAAGGATTCGCAGGACGATATGACTTTTGGACTCGTGAACTTCTTCTTTCAAAGCGCTGGTCAAGCCATTGCTCAACAACTGATGAAAGGCTTCCAAAGCGCCATGATGACAATCATTGACGTTGGTTTCTACCTAACAGCAATGCTTGCGCCGATCGCCGTTGCCGCTTCTCTCGCGCCGATGCAACCCAGAGTTATCTTCATCTGGGGCGCAGGATTTATTGCCTTCGCGCTGATGAAGATGAGCTACAACATCTTGATTGGCACAATCGCTACGGTGGCCTTGAGCATTGATGCTACTAGCTTCGGCAGCACCGGGCTACTCATCGCGATGGGCGTCATCTCACCACTGCTCGCAATGGCGATGGGGGGCTGGGGAGGGGCTAGGCTAGTTCATGCGACGGCAGGAGGGGCAAGTGCAGCAATTACAATGGTGCCTGTTCCCATGCCTCGTCCGAAGTAGCTAAGGAGATTGCATGATGAGAATTATCTGGATTTTCACAGTGCCCGCAGGTTTGATTGTTCTATTCATACTAGGTGGCCCCAGCATGTTGAATATAGAGCCAAAACCCAATCCAGAGAATATTATTCTCAATGATAAATCTGATTATCAGTCAAAGGCTGAAGACTACGCTCAGATAGACATGAAGAAAGAAGCTTTGAACACCTGTGCAGCAATGAAAGAAAAGTACGGCGATCAAGACCTTTGTTTGCTTGAAGTGTATGACATTTTAGATGACATCGACGGTCAAATTAAAGTCTACGAAAGAATGTTGGCTAGAAACATAGCAGATAGTGACAGCGCCAGTGCAGCTTCAAAAGAAAGAAGGTTAGAAAGCCTACAAGAAGAGAGAGACAGAAAGAGATGATCGCCAAACTACAGCCTAAAAGACTTAGAAAGCTACTACCTAATACCGATACAGATGGCCAATCCAACGGCAGTCTCATCACAATCGGTCTAATCGTCAGCAATGGTCTCATGCTGCTCATGATGTTCTGGCTCGCCGCCAGCGTCTCTCGGATCGCTAATCGAGATGCGCCAACGCTAGTGCAGCAAGTCGGCGGACAGGCATTCGTCGCTAAACCGATTGACTACGACTATCGCGACCCGCAGGTGCTTCAGAACGTAGCTCGCGAGTGGGCGCTCCTCAACTTCTCCTTTGGCGATCTCCCACAAATTGACCATCAAACTGAGCAGGTCGCTTACGAAAGCGCGAATCTACCCGAACAAACGGTGACCGCCTCCTACCTATTCACCGATACCACCCGAGACGCTTATCTCAAGGGTTTCGCTGAGAATATCTACACCACCGAAGCCCAACGAGGCAGACTCAGCTCGCTGTATATGCCCTATCGTATCTCCGCGCCCAGACAGCTTGAGCCAGGGCGCTGGGAAGTAGACGTGATCGGCTCGCGTCTAATCACCACCCCTGGTAATCCATCCGGTGAGATGGTGCCGACTAACGTTCAACTCCAGCTAGTCGCTGCTGAGGTACCACTGTTGGCGCTAGAAGAAGACCCCTCCGACGCCGCAAAGACCACCTACCGTCTGCTCGAATCGGGCGTCCGCATCGACAAAATCACCGCTCTCAAGGAAAGCTAACCCTCATGGAAAACAACGGTACGCACGGCAACGAAAACGGGACAACGGTCGCTGACAACCTGGTGACCTTTCCCAATAACAATGACACTCAGCTAAAAGACATTTCGACTCTGCTCGACGGCGCACCGGTCATTCAGCAACCGACAGCGAATACTCAGAAAGCAGGCAGTGAGATTGCCTCTGCTGCCGATTTCGACGAACAAGCAACGCACCAAAAGCCGTTTTCTCGAAGGCTCGGGCCAAAAGCAACCGGCGGCATGATCATCTCTGGCCTATTGATGCTGCCGCTGTCGTTTATCTTCCTGGGCGGCGGCGGTAAAGACTCGAAGAACGCAGAGAACGTCGCGGTCGTTGAAGAACCGACCGCAGGCAACACCTACGTCAGCCCTGAAGACGTGGCGGCGATGCAGTCAGAGTTAGAACAGTTGCGCAGTCAGCAGGCGTTCACCGACCAGCAGGTCGATGCAGATGCCATAGAAGCCGCCGGTCGCCAACAGCAGCAGAAAGACGCGCAGACTAAGACCGCAACAAAACCCACAGCGGCAGCTAAGCCCGAACCAGCCCCGATGAGAACCGCCACGATCAGCAGCAGACCAGCCGCCGCGCCTAGACCTACATCGACGCCTTCTAGAGTTGTTGCGCCCGCCCCCCGTTCCGCGCCGGTGGCCGCTAATTCACAACCCAGCCGGGTGATTCAGGCACCCGCTAGAGCAACTGAACCAGTCGATCCCTTTGCGCGGCGTTCTCAATTGCAGGCGCTCGGCACCTATGGCGCACCGCCGCCAACCGCTCAGTCAGCGCGAACGGTCAGCGCTCAGACATCCAATCCTTTTGAGACAGCCAATCCATACATCCAAGCGATCGCCATCGAATCATCGCAGCCAGTGGCTGCTGCGTCGGTTGAAAGGCCGCTGACGGCAGAAGAGCTGCAATACGAACAGGATGCCAGCGCGGTTCTAGCGGTTGAGGCTCCTGAGCTAAAGAGCGAAGTTGAGAATGAAGCACCTGCGCCTGAAGCCGATAACGCACCCAGAGCGGACTCAGCGATGCTAGATCCCAGGAGAGATTTTGAGACATCCGAGGAAAATCCAGTAGCTGTAGAAGCCGCTAGAGATCGCACCACCGCTACGCCCATGGCTATCATGCCGGGGACAAGCGCTCAAGCGGAACTCCCCTATGGCTTTAGCTGGCAGGAAGGGACGCCGCTGCCGGAGATCCTGCTGCGCTCAACAGAAGACATTATGGCGGGAGATCTCGCCGTCATTCCATCGGGCACACAGTTTTTGGGCCAAGCACAGATCGATTCGGGGTCTGGCGTCGTCAACATTCAGGTCGTTGGCATCTTCGGCAAAACCCAAGATATTCAGATTCCTCGCGCTAGCGTCGCTGTGCAGGCGGCAGACGGCGGCGTCCTCACGGCTAAAGCCAGCGGCGGGTCTACGCGGTCATCCGGGCCTAACATAGGCAGCTTTCTCTTTGAGTCGCTCGGAAATGGTCTGAGCAACGTCTTGAGTAACGGGGATAACGTTTATTCAGATGTTGGCGGTGGCATTGTCGAAACCATCGTCGATGACCAAGTGCGGCGCTCTGAGGACAGCGCAGCAGCTAGAGACTCTAAAGCCAGTGCGCAGCCGACTGTCTGGACGCTCGGCGAGCAGCCAGTTCAGCTCACCTTCAACAACTATATCCCGCTATCTAGTCCTCAACGCTAGGAGATCACCATGAGATTAGGAACACTGGAAAAATGTGCAGTCGCCACTTCAGTCATTCTGCTACTGCCCACCGCTGCTCATGCCGCCTGCACTCGCGGGCCAAACGTTGTCGTAAATCGCGGGCATGGGGCCAGCATCACCTTCGACGAACCGGTCTATCAGGCCAAAGTCTTCGATATTTCCAAGCTGATGCTAGAAGAGATTCCACAGCAGGGGACGCAGACACTCATTCTCACCGAAGTTGAAGCATCTCAGTTCCCAGGAATGCCGCAGACGCCTACCACCTCACTACTCGCGAACACGGCCAGCGGCTGCTACATATTTGACGTGTCGTTCGGCAATCGGCCTTTCCATGACACTATTGGCGCTATCCCTGAAGAGGCTCCAGAACTTACGCAAACCGCACTCCTACCAGGCGGTTCGGACATTGATATCGAAGCCCTTCGCACTGGATATACCGCCGCCGTCGAACAGCACGGCCCGAACAACAGCTTCTTGAAACGAGTCGAGCGGTTTCTCTCTCTTGTCGATAAGGGCACCGGCCAACGGCTCGCCGCTCAGCAGGCGGGCGTGGAATGGTCGCATCTTACCCAGCTCTCCGGCCAGCCTGATTTTACTGACCTGTTAGACGACAGCTTCAGCTCCTGAATCAAGGGCGAGCGATCGCCTCTAGTCTGATGAAACGCTTTCTCTGTCTGCTCCTATCGTTCATAGCCTGCCTTTGCCTCTGGGTTACGCCTGCGTTGGCGCAGCCTTCCCCTGGCGAAATTGCCCAAGAGATATCGTCTGACGTTTCAAAGAGTCTAGAAGCTGAGGTGCTGCGACTCTCCTTCGACGACCTACCGGCATTCGAGAGCGATGGCTTCATGCTCGGCTATCGCGACACTATTTTTCAGATTGAAGGGCAAGCAGGCGTGGATAACTACGATCAACAGGTAGAGAATTACCAACCATCCTACGACCCGGCAAGAGAATGGATCGCCGGTCAGTTTCCCAGCGAAGTTATCAAAATGGGCGACCTGATGTATTCCGGCGCGGGCATTGAGCAGCTAACGATGGACGACATCGGACAGCTCACCGGCATCGACATTGAGAACTTCCAACTGGCCGACGTACCCTTTTTACAGGACTTCACGCTGAGCGATTTGGTTGGAGATGTTCCTTTCCTGGGCGACTATGCGCTAACTGATATTCCAAACATAGCTGACAAGATTGGCGGCTCGGGTTCAGAAGATATGCTTTCTCAATATCTCTCTGATAATCCTGACATTGCACAAATGACCGTCGGCAATAGCACGCTCGGCTCGCTCCAGGTCTCGGACGTGCCGAACCTGGGCGCAACGAAGATGGGAGAGATGCCGGAGGTCGGCGACGATGTTATCGCTAACGTGCCGGGACTTTCTGCTGCGCAGTTCGGCCAGTATCCGGGGCTAGAAATGGTCGGCGGACTGATTCCCATCGCAAAGCAAGACATCTCTTTTGGTGCAAAAGAATACTCTGGCAGTAAAGCGACGCCTAAACCCGTCTCAGGTGGCACCAATGGCAAAGAGACATGGGAGCCAATTGCCTGCGTTGGGGGCTGCGCTCATATTGAACTGTATGACTCTGATATCTCTCCGATCAAAGGAGCTTGGGCCGGAAGCAACTGGATGACGAATAAGCACCGCGTTAAGGATGGCTTCGGCGTTCTCGGCGCGATGTTCAACGAAGCGGGGGCTTATCGTGTGCCGTTTGGCCCCACCTTTGCGCTACAGGTGCGAGGAACGGATGAAAAGACGGGCGCTGCTGACTGGGGACTGGCCTTCAGAGTCTGCAAGCGAGGATTTATTGACTTGGGCTGTACGGCCTACTTCATGGAGGTGCCGTTGCCGATAACAACGCAGGAAGGGGCTACTATTCTCACGGGCGTCAAGGATGGTCTCGGTGGCTCAACACAGCCAATTAAAGCACCGGATGGCTGGGAGGACTTACGGCCCGCAACACCCCAAGCAATACAGAACTTGATCGGTGCCAACACACCCAAGAGCAGCGGTGGATTTGGGCTATGTGGAGAAGGCCCAGGAGGGGTTAACTTCCAATCTCTAGCCGCCGCTTTCTCTAGTATCGAAGGAAATTATAATTCTGTCGGGGCATACACCGCTGGAGGCTATGGCTTAGGTAGGTATCAATATATGACCTATCGAGATGACGTTAGAGCATCTATTAGAGCTAAACCCGGCGGCGATGCGTTTCTAGCCAAAGCGGACGTTGGCAGTGGCATCTCCTCTGCTGAAGTAGAGAAATACTTCCCAGCCGCAGACCAAGACGCCGTATTCAAGGGCGATCAGACTCGCAACATCGAACAGGCCATGTCTGAGGGTTTCACAGGGAGTCGCATTGTTGAACGCCTTGGACAAATTCACTTCGGTGGGCCTGACGCACCGATTGATGGGAGCTGGTCTGACACGCATGGCAGACTTACGCTGAAGACCTACGGCGAGGAGCTAGCTGAGACTTATCGAGCTGCCGAAAGTTCTACAGAATCAGGTTCGAAATGTTCTGCACCAACGCCTGTAAAACCCCTTCAAACCCATCAAACCGGAACACTCAGTGCTCAGGAGTATCGTGCCCCGCGTCCCGGTGGTCGCGAACATGCAGGCCAAGATATCGATCTTGGCTCGAACGACAGTTTTCAGTCATACATTGGCGGAACGGTTGTTGCTGTTGGCTACGATGGCGGGGGCTACTACAACTACGTAGATATCTATAATCCTGAATTAGATGTGGTGGAGAGAATTGCAGAGCTGGACAGTATCTCTATCCAGAAGGGGGACACCATTCAAGCCGGACAAGTTATAGGTCAAGGAACAACGACCACCGGCGTCGTTCACCTTGAATACAGAGATTCAATTAATGCTGAAAATCAGGGCGGCTACGGCGTACAAGGCTCTTATGATCCCGTTGAATACCTAGAGAATCTAGGCGTCTTGCAGCGCAATGGCCAAACGTTAACGCCAGTAGAACATAGCAAAGGTGACGGACATGACCACTAAACGAATTCGATTGTTTATTCTAGTTTTCTCAATCGCGATCTCAGCAACATTATCTTGTGGCAGGCTAACGTCCGCGCAGACTGGCTCTGTAGATTCGAAGAGACCTGGCCTGGGCTATTCAGAAGCTCCTTTTGAACTGATACAAAATGCTGAAGCGGCGACAGGAGCAACTGCTTTGGCAGCAGTGAGAGCCGCTTCAGCCGCGACTGAGCCAATACATCTGGACAAAGTTGTAGTAGTAGATGACTACGCTTTGATGGCCGTCACTTACAACTACATCGGGGTTAGCGCGATCGCCCGCAAGCAGGATAGGGGGTGGCAGTTTGTCTGTAGGGCTGGCGGTCTAATGAATCCTCAAGAGCTAACTGAACGGTGTAGCGTTCCATCGGCTACATCTGAATCGCTTTACGCTGATTTTCTAGAGGCACCCTCCCCATGATCCTTAGAAACAAATCCCTTACCTACATCGCGATCGCCGTTGCCGGATTCAGTCTATTTGCCGGATTTATCTCCTATCGCGCGATCGCCATGAATGAAACAGCCCAACCATGGCAACCGCTTTCTGAGTTGGTCACCGCCGCAAAACTTACGGAGATTTTGGCTGAAAGTACAGCGCCTAGCGCCGATCGAGAAGCGATCGCCACCTTAGCGGTCGGCTACGAGCAAGGCGATCTGCTGTTGGTCGATTTCAACACACCAACGCTCTGCGGCATCGGGGGCTGCGCTGTAGCAGGCTATCAAACGTCTACGGGTGAAAGAGTTCTTGCTGTCTACGTTCAAAGGACTAGTCCTGACGAACCTATTGTTGAGGTGATTGATAGACCCGGCTCTGCTTTACCCTGTCTACTCGTCCCGCCAGATCCAGAAGACGAGAACATTTTTGAGGAAACCGAAAAGGATACCCTCTGCTACCAAAACGGCTCTTGGTCAATTCAATGAACCAGGCTCAACGCACTATCGGCTTCACCAACCCCTCAGAGTTCATCTCTACCGCTGTTGACGACTACCCAATAGCGTCTGCGGCCACGCTGCTGCTAATGATGGCGGCTGTCGGCGCATTAGGATTCGTCCGTATCAGCATGGCTCCGCAGAAGCAAAAGCTGGGCACAGGCCGCTTCGCTACGAAGGCAGAGAAAAAAAGAGCTATAAAACTCGCTAAGAAGCAGAACCAGACAGGCGGGCTAGAGATGTCAATCCAGCTAGGCGATGTTGCCATTCCCTACGCTAACGAATCCGTGCTATTCGTCGGTGCACCCGGTTCGGGTAAGTCCGCCACGATTGGCGACCCTGGCCTGATGGAGGTGATCCAACGCGGTCAGCCTGCCATTGTCTTTGATGCGAAGGGATCGAGAGAAGATAGCATTACGCGCCGGTTCGCACCGATTGCGGCGCGAGAAGGCTACAGCGTCGGCATCATCGCCCCCGGCAAAGCATACTCCGATTGCCTTAACCCAATGGGCTTTGTACGTTCGCCAACGGACGCCTCTCGCTCTTTACAGTTGGCAAATATCCTCGAAAAGAATACGGCGGGCTTCAATCCCAACAAGGGCGGCAACGACTTCTTTCAGCGCACCGGCATCGGCATTGTCCAAGCGGCCATCATGCTCAGTAAGCTGCTGACCCAATCCGATCTGATGACCGTCAGCGAGATTATTAACCAGCCTGACCTAGTAGGCCGACTCAGAGCGCTGATAGACAGCGGTAAGGCTCCTGCCTGGACAACAAAACAGTTTGGGCAGCTTATGGCCTCCGAGGAAAGTGAGAAGCAGCTCGTCGGCATGATCGTGACCGCACAGTCCATCTTCGAGCGTTTTATTACTGCTGATCTAGTTGCGTCATTCTGTGGGCCATCTACCGTGCCGCTGAAAATGGATGGCAAACAGATTCTATTCTTACAGGTCGATGAGGAAACGCAGGACGCCGTTTTGCCCCTGATTGCCGCGCAGATAGAGCTACTGATCGCGCACAACTTCTCTGAGCCACGCCAGCACATCCTGGCGCTGTTCCTAGACGAACTGCCGCTGCTGTACCTGCCCAAGATTGCCCAGTACGTCAACCTGCTGCGGTCGGCGGGCCTAGTCGCCTTCCTCGGTGTTCAGTCGCTCTCCCAGCTACGAGAAACCTACGGCAAAGAGATGGCCAGCTCGATCATGAGTGGCTGTCGCAATACGCTGTACTTCAACCCGAACAACGTCGATACGGCCAAGGAAGTCAGCGCCCGAATTGGCGAGTGCGATCGCCTGCACCATACCTGGAGTCGCAGCGGCACATTTCTGATGAAGCCAACCCGCACCCAACATCGGCAAAAGGTGCCATTAGTGACGCCTGATGAAGTCAACCGCTTTGGCAAGGGGAAGTTCGTGATGTTCGCTCCTGGCTACCAGAGCGAGGACGGTACGCAGGCATCTATCCCGGTACTGGCACGGCCCCAGCTAAACCAAGAACAGATTGACGAACAGACGGCGGCGGGCAAAGTCTGGGATACGAAAAGCAAGCCGCGTCTGACTGCCATTCGAGCGGCTGATCCTCATTACCTCAGCGATCCGGACAGGGCGCTGGCTGAACGCAAAGCCCAAGTAGAACAGCTATTGCCTAAGTCGAACGACGATGGAGAAGAAGGCATGGCAGAGGAAAAAGCGGCGGCAACCGAGAAAATTGAAGCGGTTGAAAAGCCTGTTTCCAGAGAACCGGCTAACGCACTAACCGAAGTTGAGCAGCAAGACTTTGATGAACTGGCAGCGATCGCCGCTGCCCTACATAACTAAGGAGACCACTCATGGCTGAATACGAATCTGTACAACAGGCTGAAGCCGCCGCAGGGAATAAAGCAAGAGAGCTATCCGAAGCCGTTATTCGCCTCTTGCAGCAGCGGCAGAACCAAGCTAGAGCGCGCGGCATTGAGAATGAAAAAACGGCTCAGTCGTACGAACCCTCACAGGCCGATGAAAAATTCTTTCAAGATCTCTATCAGGGCTATCGAGACCGGGGCGTTGATCGCGAAACCGCTAGAGCCGCTGCCGCTGATATAACGCTAGGACTGGGCGCAAGTGAGAGCGGCATCATCCAGCAGGCAGAATTGCAGGTAGCTCATAAAGCACGACTGGCGGAAGAGTACCGAGCAACGGCCCAGATCGCGATCAGTCCTGACAGTTCGCTCACAGAAAAGCAGCAGGCGATCGCTCGCAAGCAGGACTTAGAGAGAAGTTTAGGCATCCACGGTCAGCCGATTGAAAGCAAAGTCAACACCATCAACCAATTAGACCCAAAATCACGGACACGACAGCCAATCGTCCAGGTAGAATCGGCTCAAGCGAGCAGGCGTCCAGAGGGTAAGGAAACGCTCAGACAAAGCTATCAAGATACGTTAGAGAAAAGAGGAGCTAGGAGAGAGACGGCCAAAGCCGCCAGCCAAGACCTCGTAGCGGGCAAAGGCGCTGCGGATAGCCCACCGATTGCATTGGCAGAGCGAGAAATCGAGCGCCATCGGATCATTCAGGATATGTACCAGGGCGTCTACGAAAAGAACGGCGTCTCACCCGAAGTCGCAGCGGCAGCGGCTGACCAGCTCGCTAGAGGCAATGGCGCAAATCGTTCGACTGAGGTACGACAGGCGCACGACCAAGCGCTTGCCAACATTGCCCAGGCGCAACAGACTTCAATCTCACCGGAACTACAGCCTACGCTAGAGAAAAGCGACGCAAACCGTTCACCTGAGACAAGTCAAGCATCCAAACCAAACGCCGAAGATCGCTCGTACCAAGATTCACAGAGACCGACGCCAGAGCCGATACCAAAAAGCGAGAAAATGAGAGAGTCTAGTACCAAACAGGGAAAAGAGGATCAGTCTACACCTGATATTGAGGCACCCTTGCAGGATTTAACCTTGTGGCAACAGCACAGTCCTTCAGAGAAGGGAGCCAAGCATCGGCCCGCTACGGACTACACCGAAAACCACAGGCTCAACGATAGTCACTTCGCCTTTAACGCAGGCTCCGCAGGTGCTACACCAGCCGAAATCAAAGCGTCTATCCTTCAGAACAGTCCTGAAGCAGCAGTTAGTCAAGCGCCGTCCGATTATGCCGATAGGGTAATCCAGCGAGTTGAGCTAGCCAGAGCTTCTTCGGAACAAGCGGCACAACCCGAGACAAGTACGGAGCCAACACCTAAGCAAACGCTTTCTACACAACCCGATCAAAAGCAGAGGCTATCTTCTTCTCAAGTATGGGAAAAGTACGGCGGTAACAGTAGCGGCGTCTTTGAGAGCGTGGCAAAAACTAACCCCAAAGTACAGCGAGAAAGCGACCAGCTATTCGCAAACAGGGCCATAGAAGGGAAAGAGAATCCCGAAATAGTTCAGCAGGCAATCATTGATAATAGCCCTCACGCTAAGACCATTACCCGGCCTGATAGATACGCTAAAACCAAGGTGGAGAGAGCACAAAACGCTAAGGGGAAAATCTCAATATCCTCTGATTCTAATCAGGAGCGGCAAGCTGAGAAAGGTCATACCAGCGACCTCACGAAGGGCAAGCAGTCAGATAGCAAGAAGGCGAATCAATCGAGCAAATCTAACAGAAGTACTCAAAAGAAGAGCAGAAAGCTGGCCAGATCGCAAGGTCAAGGGCCTGAGCTATAGCGCAGGGATCATTAAATATCTTTGAGTAAGTTTTCCAAACGCTGTCTACTCTCGCGGTCTTGCTCAATTTCTTTCTCAACCGCCATAGCCCCTGTCTTTAGCACATCGCCAACAAACGCTTCAAACGTCAGATCCACCTTTTCGGGATTTTTTGCCAGAGCTTGCTGATACGCTGCTTGTAGCTGTTCTCTTGGAAGTTGAGTGTTGAGCTGGATGAATCCTTCTAGATTAGTCAGCGGATCTTCACCAAATATATTGGGCAAATCCACAACCTTCTGAAGCGACGCTCTCAATTCATCAACAGTACAGTTATGCTGCGCAGCCCAAGCAATGAGTAGAGGCTGAAGTTCTGGGTCATTAATATCAAAGTTTCTAGGATCGAAGTCTTGTGAATTAGAGTCCATGTTTTTATTTTCAATATCCGAAGAATGCACTAACGAATTGCCTAACTATAGGAAGCCCAATTTTAAAGCCCTAGCCCTCTATCCTGCTTCTTTTGAGACTTCCGAGCAGTTTTCTGCGGCGTGGGCATCAACTGCTTTTTGCTTTCTAGCTGAGCGGTCTTGAGCTGCTTCGCCATCTGCTGCTCTTTTACAAGCACATCAGTCACATACGCTAGCTTGGCCTCTTTCCCATCCGTACGCAATATTTGTCGGGCCACTGGCCCTTGTGCGAGCACCTTGGCCACCTGTTGCAGCTCACCCTTAGTTAGCGCTCCACCACCTCGTTTTGCGGTTAGCTCGCTCGTCATCCGACGGACTACTAGCAGATCGCGTTCATCAGGCGATTGCACATCAAACATCGCTGCATACTGCTGGTAAGCTCGATAGTCGCGCTGCGCTGCTACAGAACGTTCCGGCTCACCTTGCGGTCTAACGCTTCGACCAGGATTGCCTGCTGTTCTCTTAGCTGGCTGACTTCTTGACGCAGTGCGATCAGCTCCTCGTACAGCGGCTTGGTGGCGCTCTCCAATGCGATCGCCAATGTATTCGGATTGAGCTTCACTTCGTAGATATCGGGCGGGTCGAGCGGTCGTCTCTGGTTGGGCATGAGGATTTGCTATTTGAAACAACGTTAGGTAGTCGCTCGGATTCTCTTTTGCCGCCGAGCGCTCCGCTTTCTGATACAACTTCTCTTTGTCAGCCGTGTATAGGCTCAGATGCGATTTAGCACGCGATACGGCTACATATAACCCTTCCTGGCTGAGCGTACTGTCAACATCGGCCAAGACGGTATCAGCGGTCTTTCCCTGACTGCTGTAGGTCGTACTCACCAAAGCATAATCCAAATACTGCTGCCCGGTTAGCTTCAGCTCAGTCGTTTTACCTCTGGCATCGCGGACGGTAGCCGTCCCGATAGCATCGACAAATTCGACCGTTACCACCTGGCCATTACGCACGCCTTCTACCGCTTCATTGCGCGTCCACTTCAACTGGTCGCCCTCAGAGATCGACAGCGACTGCACCTCATAAACGGTTTTCTCAGCGCAGGTTGCCGGGTCGAAGCTAAACTCTCGACCATCTGGCCCTTCCAACGTCAGCCGGTTAGCTTCAATATCTCGCTCGGTTACTCGATACTGGTCGCGGCGCTGCATTCCATAGCGGCGATAGTCCTTCACCGGCACGATAATGTCGTTGACTTCATAAGAACAGGCATATTTAAGTTGCGCCCCTGTTCGATCAAGCGCACGTAACGATGACATCGCAAACCGATCTTCGCCCAGACTACCCTCCGCTTGCAGTGCGCCTCTGAGCTGCGCTGTTAGCGCCAATCGCTCTACGTTTGTACCGCTCAGTATCAGCGTCTTCTCTCGCGTCTTTAGAGGCAGCAACATGTACTCGGCCGTAATCGTCCGGTGGCGAATTTCGCTTTCTTTCACCTCCTGCACCATACCAGCATTATCCAGCCGGTCTAACCCCTCGCTTTGCTGTCCAGCCGCCAGACAAACGACGGCGGCGCGAAGGGCTTCTGTTTTCTGCCTGCGAGACTCTTCTAAGAAAGACGTTTTTAACCCCGCTGCCTGTAGCGATCTAAATGGGTTGCCCGCTTCGACTGCCGATAGCTGCCGCGTATCGCCGACGAGGACAACTCGGGCATGATCGACCTGCGCTTTTTTCAACAATGAATGCGCATCCTTAGCGCTCAATAAGCCTGCTTCATCCACAATCCAGATTGCTTGCTTGGAGTCGTCGCTGCGACCGTCACTGTGCAGCAGCCTAGCCACGGTATTACTCTCGATGTTCGCCTCTTCCTTCAGCACGGTCGCAGCTTGGGAACTTGGCGCATAGCCCGTCACCTCGTAGCCTTGCTCAATCACTAGCTGAGCAAGCAACTTCAGACTGTAGGTTTTACCGGCTCCAGCCACCCCTTGCCAAGCAATGAACTGGTCTTTGCTGGTAGCCGTCTCCAGAATCGCCTGATACTGTCCTGCGCTCAGCGTCAGCTCTTCAGCAGTGAGCGCTTCAACCTCGGAGCAGGAGGCGATCGCTTCTACCTGTCCTTGCCCCTGCTTCATCATCGAGATCGTATCGAGTTCGCGCTCGATGGCCGTCTCGGTGGTGAAGCGGTCTTTAGCCGGAATCAGCTCGCTTTCGCTCAGCGCACTTTGCAGCTCCTCAAATGACTGTTCACCCAGATGATGCTCTAGCGCAAATCGCTCTACTTTCTCTCGTTTGAATACGCTCTCTCGCTCGGCGGCATGGTTCACGCCTTCGGTCGCAGCGACCACTGCCTGACTACTGACTTCTATAGGTACTTCTTCTGGTACTTCAGGCAGCCGAATTTCACTGGCGGCGATCGCTCCATTCCAGCCATCGAGCAGCACTTCTCTCGGCACCGTCTGCTTTCTCAATCGAGTGGCTAACGTCGCCTGTTCTTTCTGCTTTGCACTCAGCGGTTTACCCCCCTTTTCTTTGACCGATTTCTCCCACCGCTCGATATACTTTTCTATCTGCTGAGTGCGCGTGCTGAACAAATCTAGCAGTGGCTGCTCGTACGCCTTGCACTCAAATAATCCATTACCCTGCGGCGCTATCTCATAGCCCAACTTGCGCAGTTGAACAGCTAACTCATTTTGATAGATCTCACCCAGCAGCTTTTTGTTATTCATCACCTCCTCATTGGCCATGCTTTGCCAACGGCCATCGGGCAATTGAGTGGCATTGATGACAACGCAGTGAGTATGCAACTGCGGGTCTTGTTCGCGGCTGGTTTCATGCCGGAAGGTAGCGGCAATCAGGCTGCTAGTTTGGACTCTTTCACGAATGCCAAGGCCGCGTCTCACTCGCGTTTGAGCATACCGGCTTTCGAGGACGGTGAGGGCGGTCGTTACGGCCTGGTCATGCGCTCGAATGACACGCTGGTCTTTCTGGATCAGTGAGGCAATCGACACGCTCTTAGGAGCGCTGAAGGTATAGTCAGTAGCGGCGCGGTGATTATTTGGATCTATCGGACGCGAATGCAGTGATTTTCCATCTAGCGTTTGACCGTGCAATAGCTGCTTGAATACCGCCTGATCTACCGGCCCTTCTAGTCCTAGTTCTGCGGCTCCCTTCCCCTGCCACTTCGTGTCGCTCTCTAGGTCTGGATCGCCCTGCGTATAGTAGTCATCTTTCTCGTAATAGTTTTCAGCTTGTGCGGCGCAGACATTCGCAGATGTAAGCATTTTTTAGCTAGTAGAAGAGATCTTGCTATCAAAGATATGTGCAACAATAATTACAGCCTTTTCGCGGCCCCTACTGGGCGTCTTGTCTGAACTCCTGCGTAGCCCGCCCGGAGATACATAGTGACGATTAGCCGATGTCTGTAAAAGGGGCGGGCGTAGCCTTCACTCGGAACGCTACTGGTTACCGCATTACGACCCGATAGCGACACCACTACCAAACTCGTGTCTGGTCTCACCGTAGAGACGCATGAGTTGCATTTTAGGCTAGCAAACATTTCTGCTGTTGATGTTCGTCTTCTAGAACTTAGTGACATCCCAGGATATTTGTTCACATCTTTTAATACGTCGAATACGGCTCGTATTCCAACAATCTAGATAGTATGAATTAGCACTCTCTTATACCTAATCGGGATATGGCTGAATCCATTTATTCTGTAGAACAGATTGAGCAGTGGGGCGATAACTTAAAGGAACTCAAACAGCAGCCCCGCACGGACTTCAATAAGAAGCAGGCTGTAGAAGCGCTGATGGATATCATCGAAGACACTTTAGAGGAACGCTCTTATCGAGAAGTTGCGGGCGGCTTACAGGACTGGGGCCTAGACATCTCTGAAGGCTCACTGAAGAAGTATGTCAGCACCTATCGACGAGAACACAGTGCCGATGACGATAAGGAGAGTCATCAGAAACCTAAAAAGAGCGCTAGTAGCAGACGAAAAAAGTCTGCTCAACAGAAGCCTCTAACAAAGAAGCAAGGGGCCATAGCTAGCGGTCAAGCACCTGAGAGGCAAACGGCAGACGATAATTCTATAACAGAGGAAGCCGGTAGAAAGACTCAGAAGTTCTCTGGTACAGGAACCAACATAGCTAGGTCTAGCCAGTCGGGTCAAGATCGGCTGAAATCTGACGATAGTTCCCAGCGCTATCCTGACGACAGTGGGAAGCCACTCGATGCCAGAAGACAAAGAGAGGCAGAGAACGCAAAGAAAGCCGGATTTGTAGAGATGCCGGAGGAGTTATAGCACATGGTAGAAGTCGTCTACTCTCGCAAGCAAATTGACCATTGGCAAGCCGCCCTGAAAGACTTCGCCAAAACGCCTAGAACTCGATTCACAAAGCGGCAGGCAGTTGAAGCCATGATGAGTGAAGTTGAGGAAGCTCTTAAAAATCACTCTTACGTAGAAGTTGCTGAAATACTTAAAGACTCAGGTCTCGATATCTCTAAAGGACTGCTTAAGCAATACGTGAACGGATACAGGCGCGAGCATACATCAGCGAAGCGCAAACAATCAACCAGAAAGAAAGCAGTACCGCTTTCAACTGCGAACAGTCAGAAAACTAAAGACCAGACAGTATCAAAGGTTGCTGATCAGAAGACAGCAACTAACAGACGGTCGCGAGCTACCAAGAAAGCTACCCCGCAAGAAAAGTAGCCCCTATGGCGACTAAATATGCGAACACCGTAAAAGCAATAGGCGATCTCAATTTCAACGAAACATCAAAAGAAAGGATGGGGAACATGGTAAATAGTCAACCGCTGAGTCCAGAGCAGAACGCTGCTAAGAGTACTCATGGAGATTCTGTTCAAACCACGAAAAGGAACGCTGCTGAGAACGTTGCTAAAAGTACTCGTGGAAATTCTGTTCAAACCACGAAAAAGGACGTGGCTGAAAACATTTCTCAGCGTACCGCTCAAAAGACGACTCAAAGAACTAAGTGCGTCTTGTGGGTAACTGGCGGCAAAGGCGGCACCGGCAAGTCCACTTTCGCTCGGGGTGCGCTAGATGCACTCATAGGCGCTGAAACGAACGTATCCGCTTTCGATGGCGATTTAGGAAATCCACAGTTACACCGCTACTACCAAAACATCGGTCAAGGCGTTACGAGAACGCTACTGGCGCAGCGGGATGGCGGTGACCAGATCCTCGAAGCAATGGAAGACCAGCAGCCGGATGTCATCCTCGTTGATGTCGCCGCTGGCGGCAGTCAGATCCTGATGCGCTTGCAGGACGAATCACTTTTCCTTTCTAGCGCTGAAGAACTCGGCTATGCCTTCACCGTCATTACCGTCCTCAGTCCAATCAAAGATTCAGTTCAAATGCTCAAGGAAGCGATGGACATTACCCAAGACCACAACGTTCAACATGTCGTAGTCAAGAACCTACACTTCGGCCCAGAAGAAGACTTCGAGCTATTCGACGCCTCCTCGACAAAACAACGATTTGAAGCCAGCGGCGGTATGGTGCTGACGATGCGCGACTTACTCAGCAAAACTTACGGCGCAATTGACAAAGACAACCTGCCTTTCTCGACTGCCACCCAAAAAGAAAGCGGACTCCCTAGAGGCGACCGCAACCGTATAAAACAGTGGCTCACCGATTTCCATGACCAGATGAAGTTAGCGAACGGAGCGCTCGGGCTATGAATCCAGAACACAATGGTTCAAGCCAATCGAAAGCAATGACGGCTATCGATGCGCTGCTTGAAGGAAAATCAGATGCCTTCAAGGTCGCTGTTCTAAAGCTCTGCCGACAAATTGGGTGGGACGATGACGATCCAGGTCTACTGCTTGCGATCGCCACCCATCAACTAGAGGCGCTAATCAAACAGTATCCTGACCAAATTGAAGCAGTCATGGAAACGGCCTCTCAAAGGCTAGCGGCGAACTGGCAGCAGGTGCAGTCAAAGCTGATAGCGCAGTCGTTGGACAGTACAAAGACCGCTCATGGGATCGATAACCGCCTGCATGAGGTAGAAGGGCTGCTTAACAAGAAACTGACCGGCGTTGAGCAATTATTGCAGCGCCAGCAGGTGGAGCTACAGCAGGCATCCCAGGCTGAGCAGGAGGCTATTCGGCAACAGGCAGGTTCACAGGCTGAAATATTAACAACGGTCTTTCAAGAGCAGTCACAGCAGCTCAAGGCTCAGGCCGAGCAACTGGCCGCTCATGCGATCTCCAGTGCCAGAGTATCGGCGGCTGAGCAGGTGAAGGAAATTAATCAAGGCGTCAGGAGAAAGCACTATATCGAAGCCGGGGCGATCGCTTGTGGAGCCGCCGCCGCACTGATGCTCACCTCCTGGACAGCGGCCTGGGTGAGTCGCGGGCGAGCAGACGACAATACGGTCTGGGCCGACTTCGAGCGTTGGAATCAAAAAGAACTACAGGCTTGCATTAATGCAGAAAGTCCTACCTGCAACTTTCATATTGAGATGCCCAAAGCAAAAAGCGAGTGAGCGTCTGATAGAATTAAGTGTACTAAAAACGTACTATTAGGTTAATTAACGAATGCGAGGAAGCTTTGTTTTCCATTTAGGATTTTGAACAAATGGCTGAGATATTCAGACTGAACGGATTTCAATTCTTTATGCCATCGAACGATCACGAACCCGCGCATGTTCATGTCCGCAATGCTGAATTCAAGATTAAAATTGACATATCAGGCGATCAGGCCAAAATGATGGAAGACAATAGCAAGGATGGAAAGCTTCAGAAGCAAGCGCTTAAAATTGCCAATAGCAATCTAACATTGCTCAAGTCCGCCTGGAGGAAAAGACCACAGTGAAAAATGTCATCGCCAAAACCATAGAGGCTACACAAGCTAGGTTTATCGCTGAAACAAGACAGCTAGAAATCGTCTTTAACAACGGCGCTGAATATCGCTGGCCCATTGATTCTCTAGAAATGCTAGTTTTTCGAGATGGCGAGTGGCTCAGCCTGCATCCTCGACCTAGCGACGATCAGCTTGTAGATGTTGAGATCTGGCCGGGTGGCGAAATAGTAGAGTTTTCTCAAATAAGCCAGGGATTTGAAATCTCGGAGCTGGTTCGAGGGAAGTTGGGCAGTGAAGCTTGGATGCGATCGCTTATTGGCTAGTCGCCTATCCCGTTATCTTTAGACTGTGATCGCCGTCGTCGCTGAGTAGATGTCTTTGATTGTATTGACTCGTCGTTAGCCGCTTGTTTAGCAACGCTCTTGCCTTTCCGCTTTGCCTGACTGCGGACGTTCGATTCAGGGTTTTGAGCGATCGCACCCTGAGCCGCTTTCTGCGAGCTTTTTTCAGAAGTAGCTTGCTCTAACCTCTGTTGTAGCGCTGGATTAGCTTGCGCGATCGCTGCCATGACGCCAGAGGGAGCAGGAGAAAACTCAGGTGCTCGGGAAAGCTCTACCTTTTCTACAGACGGTTGTTCTAGCGGCAATAACGCAGGTTCTATCGGAGTTGCCTGCTGCGCCTCTACAATCATCATCTCGACAGGCTTTATCTGCCCGCGTTCGTAAGTCCCCAGTATCTCTACGTTTAAACCCCATAGCGCCTTGCCATCGCGACGCGCTGCGGCTAACTTCTCAAACAGTGCAGAGGATGGTTGCTTTTCCGCTTCAGACCAAGACTGTACAGCTCCTGCTTTTTGTAATAGCTGTGTATCAATACGGTGCTGACCACCGACCCGTAGCGCAATCTGCTCTCCGCCCTCAGCCGCCTGCGCAATCACAACTTGGCCCGCGCGAACGCCGTAGTCAGCATGAGGCTCACCATCAAACGTCAGGTGAGTGCGATCGCCTGTTTTAATTGCCGCTAACTCAGCAGGTGTTTGCGCTACGGTTGGCAAATCCATCACCTGCATATCAACAACCTTCTCACTGGTCGGGTTATGAGAGAACGCGGCCATATAGGTTGCGCCTGCCGGTAGGGCGAGAGATTCGGTGTTAGGCGTACCTAGCAAAAGGCGATCACCATCAGGCTTCAGCACAGACACTGAAGGAAGCACGGTCTCAACGTCTTTCACCTGGAATGTATCTTGGGAAAACTGAATAATTAAAGGGCTTCTCTCGACTAGTGCCTGCTTCATCTCATTAGAGACTTGCAACCGATTGAGGGTAATCTCAGGCACAGTTTGCAGGCGATCGCGCAGCACTTCTGGATATTCCTGCATCACCAGCTTGCGGCCACCCTTCGACTGTCGCCAAAGCGCCGTTGCCATCTCTTGAGAATGTGTCTGGGGGTCTTTGCCTGCCGGTGGCGCGAGCGATCGCTCCAGGTATTGGTCTCGTTGCGCGTAGAGCATCTTAGAATCGTTCTGCCGCGCCCACGGCACCTGTGTTGTTACCGTGGGCGCTGAGATCGTCAGCTTTTGATTGAACCGCTGAAATTTCTGGGATAGCTGATGCTGCGCTGCGGACGCTGGCGAAACGTAGCCAATGCGCTCAGCTTGCGTGACGCCCTGATTATCTACAAAAACAAGCTGAGCTGGAAATCTCTCCTTAACGTCAGCCCGATTGTCTTGCTTAATCCGGAGCGTCCAGTGAGGCTGTTGACCGTCAGCTCTCCAAATGGGTAGCTTTCCCTGCACATCGACTATATTCTGGAGGCTCAACCGCCTGTCGTCCGATAGCGTAACCTCGACCGTCGGCTTCTGGTCTTCAGGTCGCCGCTGACGATGCCTCGCCTTGGTCTCCACAACCTGTGCAATTAAACCGCTAGAGGTCTGAATAATAGTCTTAGTGTCCTGCCGCTGCTGATCTGTAACATCTTTGGGAAAGACAGCCTGAAAAGCTTCATGTTTGCGCTCCTGTAGCACCGCGCTGCCGTATTGCTCATTAACTGACTGAACGCCCCAAGAAACCGGCTCATCGACGCTAGTCGGCATCTCTTGGCCATTCACATATATTGATGGATTGTTCTTGTTGAGTCTGAAATCATCTTTCTTGTACTGGAGGGCTTCCACAAAATTATGTAAGTCTGTGTCGATGCCTCTAGCACTTTTAGCGGTGTCTACAGCCGTTTGTAAATTAACTGCGTTCGGGCCAGTGGCAACTTCTAGGAGTAACTCAGAAGCATCCTGTAGATTATTTTTTGCAAACGCTTGTCTTTGCTCGGGTTCTTGAATTTTGTCTAACATACCGCTTGCACTCGAAATATTTTCTAACCTTTCTGTGTAGAAAGAAGAAAATCCTTGCTCAGCTAACCAGTCATCATTTGGAATGGAAATCTGACCAGCCTCTGCTTTTGTAAGTAGTTTAGAACAATGGCTAGACACTTCGCGAAGCAACGTCTCTCGTCTTTCCTCTGGCGCGTATTCCAGCTCAAGCGCTAATGACTGCAAAGACATGCCCGCATTTGCGACCTTTCCAGTAGGGTTGTCTGCGGTAACACTCCAAGCTCGCCAAGTCGCCTCAGAATGCGATTCACCATCCTGCCAAGAATGCTTTTCTTTCTGCTGTTTAGCAATCTGTGGCGGCTTAACCTCTGGAGCTGTCCGCTGAGTAAATTCTTTCACCGAAACTGGATAAACGCTCGGCTCAATCGAGCTATCTTGTCCTTGTTCTAGGCACTGAATCATCTCCTCAAAGACAGCTCTACCTGATTCATACTGCTGGTCTAGCGGTAAGTCGGTAACACCTGACAGCTTCTCTCGTAGTTGCTCTGGAAGATTATCGACAGTCGCCTGATAGCCTACAAAAAAACCATTGATGTCACCGTCAAAATCGGTAATCGCAACGTGTTTAGCCGTACTCGGCGGCAGATAGGCGACACCCTGTTTAGAGAATGCCTCCTTGTCCTGCTGCTCAATGATCTTAGTGTTGTTGATAGCGATCGCCGCCGCGCCTACGTTCGGAAATGGCGAACGGTAGTAGGCCACAATCGCGCCGTGCGGTAGGTCTTTATTACACACTTCCCAGGGTTTCAGCTTGCTATGGTGCTGCGCCATTGCTGAGCGCACTGACGTACCGTTTGCAGACAACCGCTGCCATTCACCTTGGATGTAATACTCCAAACCTCTTACAACGCTAGCTTGGTCAGTTAACTGGCCATACTTATCCGAATCGAGCGCATTGAACAACCAATCTGGGCGACTATTGGTAGACATCTCTTCTTCAGCACTTTGATACGGACGAGTGCGCTCGTGCTCCTTGTGCTTCAGATAGCGTTGACTTAGCGCCTCATAGTCTCCAGCTACCTGCGCAAGCTGCTGCGCCTTCTCCCGCACTCTGGGATTAATTTCTAACCGTGTAGCCTCTGGAATGTTGTACTTCACCTGCGGGCCAACCGTCTGTTGACCGTACTGAGCAGTTGCTTTGCGGTTAAGCCAGAAGTTAGAGGCTCTTTTTATCCCAGGCCGAGAAAATCGACCATTATCGCCCTTGATGTCATCCGCCGAGATAATAACGTCTACACCTAGACGCTCAGGCCAGTTACTGTAAGCCACTGTCCCCTTAGCAATGCCAGGAAAGTCTGGAGAGGCCGCTCGAAACTGATAGACGCCTGTTTCAGCTTGGTAACGCAGCCTGCGCTCTACTGCGGCTGTCGTTTTATCAGCCACTTGGTCTACTTGGTCTAAATCTTCGCTGAGGTCAGTGATATTTGCGCTAATACCCTCCTTCTCAAACGCCTTAAGCACCACCTGTTCTCGCTCGTCAGGTGTTGTCAGGGCATCCATCGTGGGTGCCCGAACCAACATCGTTCCGTCACCCATCTTGTCGTATAGAGATTGAAGTTCTTCTTTAGGAACCGGCCGACCGTCCCAACCGATTAAAGGCTCAGGGCCGTAGGGTTCTGTCTTCTCATTAGCAACGACGAGAATGCGTGCAGATGAGAGCCTTGTTGAGGCAACACCGTCTGAGGCAATGAGACCACCATAGGCCACCGCATTATGGGCAGCGTTGCGATCACCTGCGTAGATAGGCTCGACGGTTTCATTACCCAGTGTCATTAGCTGTGCCGTCTCAAAGTCGGTAAAATAACCCTCGCTCCCGCTGCTAAAGACGAGGTACTGATTCTCTGACTCTAACTGACGACGGTCTGAGTCATTGACGCTCTCGTAGAACTGAGCAACGGAGAACCGTCCTGCTATATCAATATTGTTTATCTGACACCAATGTTCAAGGTAGGAGCTTTCAATCTGCTTGATAGCAGGTTGCCATTTGCCCTCAATCGCAACTTGAATCGGCTTACCTGTCTTGATGTCAAACTGAACGGCCTGAAACATTTTTTATCAAGTCCAGGTTGCGTGTCGGTTGAACTCCTTACGCTGTTCAATAGCTAATCTTGCATACTTTGAGGAAGATTCTAATAATGCTTTGAACTCTACATCAGACATTGGGGGGGATTTAGAGGCTTCTACTCTTCTTGCAGCCATCTCTGCTGCTGTCGGCTCTGGCGTAAAGTCATAGACCGGATTATTATCTGGGTCATAATCGTCATACAAAACACCGGCTGAAATCAGATCATCGACACTTGCACCGCCCGCTAGGTTCTCTTCTACAGACAAGTCGTTCGTCGCGCACTGATCCAACTCTGCGGCTCTACCCATTAATGGATTTACTTTCTTGCTCATCATTTTCTCTTACTTTTTTTAATCATACTCACGCACCCAAAAACAGAACAAGTTCATTAGAAAGGAATAAGTCAAAGGAGCTGATACCGCTTCGTTAAAAGCTGTCCGGCTCTCTGAACTTATCTACTCACTCCCTAGCTTCGGCCCACAGACAGGTATTTTGACGAATGGATGTGTGCTCACCGCCTGAGACGATCACATGATCTAGCACCGGAATGCCCAACAGCTTGCCGCACTCAATGAGCTGTTTTGTCAGCACAATGTCCTGCTCACTTGGGTCAACGCTTCCTGACGGATGATTATGGCCGACCACGCATCGCGTACCGCCCGCCTGCATCACCCATCGAAAGATGTCCCTGGGATGAGCGCAGGTCTCTGTCGCAGTTCCCGTTGAAATGACGCGTACTGAGAGTATCCGATGCTTCACGTCCAGGGCGATCGCTCCAAAATGCTCAACCGGCTCACAGGCGATCTCATGGAAGGTTTTAGCCGCCACAGAAGGATCGTCCACAACGGTGCCAGCAGCAGGCACGTCGATGTAGAGCGTTCTGCCTAGAACAATCGCACTCTGCAACCGTTTCAGACCGTTTGGCCCTAGTCCCTTCACCGACAAGCTGCCGCTGCTCAGAGCTTCTCGCAGGCGCTGCTGCACATTGAGATCGCTTGGCTGCTCTTCAGGCAAGAACAGGGTGAGCATAATCTGTCGGGCGATCGCTGGAGAGACAATGTCACCGAGCAAGCGCTCGGATCTGAGCGCAAACCCGTAGCGACCTTCTGTATCTTTTGCTTTCATGGCTTCACTGAATAAACTTCAGCACCTCCTTGCGCAGCAAAAAAGGAAACCCTGACCAGTCATCTGGCCAGGGTGAAGGTGGTCTTCGGTCTATATTTACTCTTCAGGTGCGCTCCAGTCAGCGGCAGCCAGCATTTGCTCCCAATTCGCAGTAGCTTCTTCAGCAAAGAACGGCATGTTAAGCCAGCAAACAGCTTGTTCAGCCATTTTGTCTGAGGTGAAATTCATCATTACTTCTTGCAGTTGGTTTCCATAGCCTTTTCGGTGGCCTTCCTCAATAACAAGCCTTAGAATCTGAGCATTTGAGACTAGACGAAGCTCTTTAGCGTCAAGCGCAACCCACTCTTGACCAAAGCGGTCTAGCTTACCAGCGGCATAGAAAATGCCGCAGCGAAATCTACCTTCCCAGGTTTTGCTACCTGGAAGCGGGCGAGAGGCATTGGCGACGATGGCACCCTCTGCTTTAGCGAATCTGATTTGAGAAACAGTAGACCCTGGCAGTCTAGGGTTGCCGTCTAATTCGTTAACCCAGCGGATGGGAAGGCTAGATTTAGTCTTATTCATTGTGAAAACCTCCAAACAATATAAGCAGTACTCATCCTCTCCTTGCGCAGCAAAAGAAGAACCACTTGTTCATCAAGTGGGTTCGACAATCGCAAGGTTACCTATCAGTTTTCTGTATCTGGCTCGTAGCTGGGAACGTAAAGCCCTGTCGCATCAAAGAAGGCTTGCTTCAAGTCGTCGCGGTCGATGAACTTCGCAACCTCGACAAGCTGCATCCCAGCGGGTCTTCTGAGGTCTCTGAACTCCAGATGTACAGCTTCAGTCATGACTCGCAGAATCTTGCAGTAGTTGGCGCGGTCGCTCCCATCAAACCGAAAGCAAACGCCTGGTAGATGAGCGGTATCTGGAATACTAGGAATACCGCCGCCAATGCCGCTTTCTGATGCTAGAACCGTGTTTAGATTGATCTGCTCTTCTAGCGCATAGATTCCACCTAGATCGTCTAGTAAGCTAGCACCAACGGGAAATTCACTCAGGTTAGGCATCGTTTTATCCTATTGTGGGCTTCGACTAGCAAAGCCTCTGTCAGCAACTCCTTGCGCAGCAAAAGAAGCTCCCCACCAGCCGGAGCTGATAGGGTAGCAATGCTAATTACCGATGCCGTCTTTGTCTCTAAGAAGCTGAATCTTTTGCGCCATCGACAGCGAAAAGTCGTCAATGCCTAGCTCGCGCAGGTGCTGCACTAGGGCGTCGTGAAACTGTTCTAGCTGGGTATATAGATAGTCAAAGGGACTGCCTATATCAAGCAAAAGCTTGTCTGAGTCTGACTCATCAGACTCGACCTGGGCAAAGAACGTATTCAGCGGGAAATCCCAGCCAAACGAAATCCAGTACTTTTCGGACTGAACTTCGTGCTGAAGGCAGTATCGGCTCATGATCTTTATCCTGTTGTGGACTTCAACTAGCGAAGCCCTGTTCAGCTCATCCCGGCGCAGCCCCTTCTGCTTAGATCTTCGAGAACAATTCGTACAGCGCTTATCTTAAGAAAAAACAACGCGAGCCACATAGGGTCGCGTTGTTGCGTTGCTAGTAACAGAGACCTAGAACGGAGTGCCAGGTACGGCTGCGCCCAGGTCATAGTCAGGCACCGTGCGGCTCAGCTTGATGTAGTCAGCAACTGTAATCAGCTCGAAACCAACCAGCTTTGCGGCATAGGGCGAGTTCTCCCACAGATAGAACTCACCGTCCCAGTCGCCTAAACTTCCAAAGAACATAGCTGCTATCGTCTCAGCAACATCGCATGACTTTTGGCCAGCCTCGACGTGGGCGATCGCATACCGCACGTACTCTTGAGTCCCGACCAGGGTAAGCACAGTCACCAGCAGGTAGAAAGCGGCGACCGGCACACCCTCCACCAGCACTAGGTCTTCAGGGTCGAAGCTCTGCATTAGTCCAACCGGATTTGGACTAGCCGCTACTAACTGCGGCAGATCGGCAAATCTAACTTGAATGCCGTTACACACCGTCATTACCATTGCGATTCGCCCATAGGCTAGGTTCCTGGGAGAAGTCACCCGTACTAACTGACCCGCATTGAATATATTCATCGTGAGACCTCAATTTTTCAGTCCCTCCTTGCGCAGCAAAAGCGAACCCCACTAGGCATTCCTAGCGGGGCTTTTCGTAATGCATGATGGATATGGCTAGTCGGGCGATACGGCCTGCGCAAATTCAAAGAACTGGACAACCGCTACATCCAGCGTTAGCTCGCTCTCACCTATTTCGTTGATGCAGTAGCGAGCGCAATAGATTTCCAGGCAATAACGGTCAGGCTCAACAGCCGACGTGCGAAAACTAGCGATGTAGCGACGGTTATTAGTCCGAAACTGAAAGCTGATGCCAAAGGGCAGCTCACAGAAGGAAGGCCAAGAATGAAGTACCTTAAACTGACCTGCGCTTACGGTTTCTCTTAAGTGCGAGGCACCCCCTAGCGCTCGTATCACAGTGTTCGGCAGCTCTAGATACGCTTTTGCTGCTGCATTCACTTTATTGGAATTCATGTTAATCACCTGATAATTCGTCAGCCTCTCCTTGCGCAGCAAAAAGACCCATTAGAGCTGTCGTCAAGCAGCTCTAATGGGATATGGACTATTTAGTTTCTGGGAGCAATCCAGTATTCTCTAACAGCAGGTTAGCCGCCAATTGCGCTTGGTGAGACGCTCGGAAGAACGCTTGCTTATCGTCAGCAATGATGCACATCCAGCTCGCTAGATAGCTCGCGTGGTGTTCTAGATCAGGACTGATGCCTAGCACACTGCACACGAACGCCGCCGACATATCCGCAATCAGTTCCTCGAAGGCATAGCCAGGGCTACCTTTGTGCGAAGTTAGATCGCGGCCTAGACGACTCTTATGGCCGGTGCGGTGCGATAGCTCGTGAACGAACGTCGCGTAGTACGCCTCAGCGCTGGAGAAGCTCTCGTAAACGGGCATGTTGATCTGATCGCTCTTCGGCGCGTAGCAAGCCCGGTTCCCGCCGAAGATAACCTCCGCCTGCTGCGCTGCTATCAAACTCTCAGCTTCATCTAAACGCGGCGCAGTGTTAGGTTCACCCCGATAGCGCTCGATGAGTTCGGGGATCTTCAAGTCCGCGTCCTCATCGGTGAAGCAGTCCAGATTGAAGACCTTGATCCACTTACTAAAGCCAAAGCGTTTCTCTTTCACTTCGCCGGTCGCTGGGTCAGTCTCTTCTTTCTTAGCAGTGCCACCCAGCCGCAGCCAGGTTGCCTTACTGCCTTTGGTCATCTGTAAACCCAGATCTTTAGCCTGTTTAAAGCCTAAGAACAGCGTTGAGTTATAGCCGCGCGTCATCACAGAGATTTCTGCCAAGACTGGATTAATCCCGCTGTAGCGGTGTCCTGAGTGAGCGTTGCAGTAAGGCGTTCTCGCCCAGCCGCGCTGCCAGGGTACTGTTCCTTGCTCTAACAGAGCCAGTAGCTGCTCAACAACAAGCTGATAGTGATCGGTCGCGGGCTGCTTTCGATTTGCCATAGTCATTATCCAATGAACTTCATGGCATCAGCGCACCGCGCTATAAAAGAAAGCCCTCTCACCTGGATGGCAAGAGGGCTAGGGACTATGCCTGTAAAGCGACAGCATCTTCGCGTTGCTGATAGCAGCCATTGAGATAGCTTTCCAGGCACCCTCGTTCTGACAGCTACTCGATAGCTGAACACCAGTACGAGCTTGTGTCAATTTCCATGTCGCCGTCGGCTGACGAACTCAGCGGCTTCTTCTTCCGTCCAGCCCCAGTTGTTAACTAAAGCATATTCGGCATTCTTGAACCACCAAGCGAGCGAGACAGTCATCGGACGCTTAGAAGCTTGCGACAAGGCTTTCACCAAACCGTTCTTCGTCTTGTAGTTCATAGGATTACTTTGCATGAGCGAAACCGAAAAACTTCAGTCACTCCTTGCGCAGCAAAAGGAACCTTACTCCAAGTAATCAGGTGAGACCATGAAGAGCAATGCCTCCTTGCGCGGCAAAGAAAAGCCGTCTTACCCAGATGGGCAAGACGGCTATGGACTATACGCGAAGCGCTACAGCATCATTCACGTTGCTGATAGCAGCCATCGAGGTCGCTTTCCAATCATCCTCGTTCTGCCAGCTACTCGATAGCTGAATGCCATCGCGATCCCTGAGTGAAACCGCCAGCGTTTTATCGCCTGTCCGCAGCTCCTTTGTGTATGTCGCTAACTGAAGCGGATGCACCAGTATCTCAGGCGACGTTAGGGCGCAGGCGGCAAGGATAGTCTTGCTGAAGAAGCAGTCGTGGCCGGACTCGAACGTCACCGTCTGATCGTTCGCTCGCATGACCAGGTGGAACTTACGAACGTCTTGGCCACGACGCTCTACGGTAGGAAAGCCAATGTTGACCAGCTCACCGCGAAACATCGGCGGCTGCGTGGTAGCAACATTATCGTTCAGGCTATACCAACCGTCGCCATTGCCTTTAGTGACATTACAGTACACTTTCAGGCCGTAGTCGAAGAAGCCTTGTGACACCACTGGCGATGCCTGACGCTCCAGAGCTGCGGCCATTCGAGCCACATGGTTGAGTAGCTGCGCAATTTGATCTGACATAAGTTGTCTCCTTGAGAAACCAGAAACTTCATCGCGTCGTTGCGCAGCAAAAGAAAAGCCTCCTCAGTTGAAACTGAGGAGGCACAGGGCATGGAGACGGACTAGAACGGAATGTACGGCTCAAACAATCGGCACTGCTGAGCATATTCTTGAGACATCTGCGGCAGGTCGGCATTGGCTCTCGCTGTGCAGAATCCCGGCGAAGTTCGGATGCTGCCGTCCACCAGATGGAGCTGCCGCTCAGCCTGCCAGTTTTCGCACTGCGGGCAAGTAACTGACGGTGTGGCTTGTACGCTGTATTGCTCGGACAATAAAGAGAGAGCGGCTCGTAGTGCAGGAATTCCCCAATGCTCAATTTGCTCTTTAAGCGAGTGGACGGCTGCTTCCCAGGCTCGCGCCCGGTCATCCTGCATCTGCTCTCGCTTTATCTGCTCATCCATATAGGCCGCATTTGCACTATCACTAACCATGAGAAAATCTCCGAAGACTTCATGGCCTCGCTGCGCCGCAGCGGCGTAGCTCAGAAAATATCCTCAACGTCTGCAAAGACACTGAGGATAACAATCAGGAGACTTACAGACATTAAGAGAAAGGACTGTCGCCATTGGTCAACCGGCGGCCTAGCTCAGCGCACATCGCCTCGATAGCCTTTTGAGCTTCGATAGCTGGCTTTTCTGCCGTCAGACAAAGGAACCGGCTAACCCAATCAGCAACAGCGATCCCACGTTGCAATGCCTGGAAGTCTAGACTGTATGCCCAAGGAATCTGATTATCTATGAGCAGTAGATGAGCCGTGTTGAACCCTGCTGACCTCTCTAACCCAGGAATAGTCTCGCTCCGGTCGGCGCGGAGGTTGACGCACCGCTGAGTGTCACCATTTTCAACGGCTATGCGGACGCAGCGGGCCGCAGCATGAAATCGGAACTTAGTTTCAATCCTCCAGCCAGAGACTTCAAGTACGCAGACGAACTCGGTCTCTAGCTGCGAATCATCCACGATAATAGGCATGATCTTCTGATAAACAGCCATTGTTGTATCCTCATTTTGAGATGGTCTAAGAGACTGATTAATCTCTCCAACCATCGGCGCACCGCGCTCTCTGAGTTACGACGGCGCGCTGTGAGCATAATCCACTAGGAAGCGGCGTCTCTGCGTTGCACTCGCCAACAGAGGCTAGATAGCGTCGATGTTTGAGCGACTGTGTTCTCTCATCCCAATAACGCCAGAGCCATTTCCGCGCTCGCCTTGAAAGAACCCACTGATCTTCCAAAGGTAGAGCATGTATGTAGCTGAGAATAGTCGGCTGTAGAGATGCTGATTGCAGCAGCTTGAGCTGTAACAAGTGAGTTTGAACTATCTGGTTTTCTGTGTTCTTATTCGTTCAGCTTTCCTCAAGAAAACAACGCCATAGAACCGCTGCACAGCGGCTTTATGGCGTGTAGCAGCTATTCAGTTTTAGTTGAATAGTATTCGTCAATCCTGGAAATATCGGGCCAGTAGATATCGAGCGCCCTCTCCCATGCGGGAATCAGGTATCTTTGCTGCCAGTCAGTAGGGCAGCGATTGCCGCCCTCAAAAGAGAGCAGATTATCTAGAACCTTTTTGCAGTTCTCGACCATCCCATAAGCGCCGTGCGACAGCCAGCTAGGCTCACCGTTCACGCCCAGTTTATGCTCCAGCTCGGAACCTGTATCATCATTCATCGTTAGGCTTAGAAGTTCCTCCAAAGTATGAGTTAATCGCTTTATAAATTCCTGTGCTTTCATTGAGTTTTTCCAAAAGAAATACGTCACAGAACCGCTGTGCAGCAGCTCTATGACGTGAATGAGAAGCTCGTTAACCAAACAGATTCATTTGCCGGTCGAGAACAACGTCGGGCTGCTGGGGCGATCGCTTCTTCATCAGAGACTCTTCCGCAAATTGCGCTAGATTAAACAGCGTTTCTGAAGGCGATCGTACCGCTGGCGCAGACTCTTCCATAGCTAACGTAGGGGGTGTAGCGGAAGTCTTTGAGCGATCGCTGTTCAGAATAGACCGCATAGCTTGAGCTAACTGCTGTTCTCTGCGCTTGGGCGCTAGCCACTGTTCAAACATCCGTAGCTGCGGCGTAGCGCGATGCTCCCAGTACTCGTCGCTGAGCGTATTGCCGTGGCGAACCATTGCCTGAAGACCTAGCGCAGAAAGCTGGATATAGGCCATGTTAAACGCATCGCGGCTCACATCGGTGCAGTCGAACTGGATGTACGCGCGTGGATCGACGCCCTGGCTAGCCGCTTCTTCAGCAGCAGCAATCACCATTCCGCCTGCGCCGACCGCTGGTTCACAAACGGTGATAATGCCTTTCTCTTCGACGAGCGATCGCACATTGCCCATCGACATCTTAGCGAGCAGTCTGCACAGGTGATAAGGCGTGAAGAATTGGCCAACGTGCTTATTCAGCAGCTCGTACTCGCCTGCGATCTCTCCGAGGAAGTCACTGTAGCTGCCGCTGTGCGCCAGAATAAACAGCGACAGCATTTCTGAGAAGCAGTTCAGCTCATCGCCTTTGTATGCCTTTATGCGCTCTAGGTACTGCGCTTCTATTGTCTCGAAAGCAGCGTCTCTGATCAGCTCTCCGCTATGGTACGGAAGCTGGTGTAGAGTAAGCGCTGCAATCTCTAGCCAGTCGCTAAAGACTCGGTGCGGCGAACGACTACCGCTCAGCGACTTTAGCTTCGAGCTAAACTGTTGCTTTATCTTGGATCGATTCATGGTTACGCGACAGATGAAGGTCATCCATCCGTCGCGCAGCGGGAGCGCTCAGCTATTGGGTCTCGGCAGCGATCGCGCCAATGGCGACCTCGTAGACGAACATCTGCCGATCAGCGACAACCTGAGATCCAAGCTCAGCCCAGAACTGGTCAAAACACTGACTAACTGGCAGCAGCTCGTAGGCAAGCTGCTCTAGCCATAAACCACTCTCGGCAAGAAACTGCTGATCGGCAGCAGCTAGCCAGTAGCCAAGCGCTTGGCCAAGATAATGCTTCAAGAAGTCGTACAAGTAGATTGCAGTACAGCAGGTCAGCAGAATCAGCCCAGAGACCAGCGTCTCAGCGGCATCGCGGTACTTGCTGCCAAAGGTCTCATCAGACCAAGCTTGCATCCGGTCAAGCTGATTAGAAACGGTCTCTTGAATAGTCGCTAGCGAAGGGAAAGCGACTGTTGTAGCTTTAGCCAAAGAAATCATCATCGTTAAAAACCTCAAATGTGTTGGTTGGACGAGAACAGTTGCAGACCTGAAACGAAATCTGCATAGCGCTCTCATAAGCTCAGCGCACCGCGCCGCATCGTATCGAAAAAAAGGAGATCTACGTCAGCAGAGATCGCCTCTTGTGATCATCGAAGTCTAGAACGGCGGCAACAGCTCCACCTGCGACCAATCCAGAAGCACGAGCACCTCGGCAATCAGGATTGGCCCAAAGGCTGTGGCGCAACCGAAGCTGCAAATGCCTTCAGAGCCTTCAGCCGTGCGAACGTAAACCAGATCGCCTGAACGAAGGGCACTCAGCACCTGTGTCCGTTGGCTGATCATCGGTTCTCTTGCTCAAAGGGTGCAGGCACTTCAGTCGCAAACGGCTGCAAAACATCAGTGCGATCACCCGCTACCATGCGGTAGGCAATCATCCCGAGTAGCCATAGCAGTATCGGCACGAAGCCGACTGCGGCGACTTAATCCTTCGACACAAACCCTGGCTGCAAGGGCTTACAGGCTTCCCTTCCAACTTAATTCGTTTCATACTTTTTCTCTCGCGTCCAAGACTTACGACGGATAGAGAGCTATACACAACACTGTAGCAGCATCCTGCACAAACTCTCATGCCAACGTCGCAAAAGTATCTTCTAAACCCAACAGCGCTAACAGCCGCGCCGTTTATTCTCTCTTCTTACTGCGTTATCAAACCCAAACACTGGCCTGAATTAATCTTGAAAACGCCTTCGATGGTAAAGCCACCGTATTACCCGGCGTTCTCAGCCAGCTTTTGCTGAGGTTCCGCGAAGAACAACGGAGTCTTGTACATAGTCCTTTTCCACAGTCGCGTTAATCGGCTGCGCTGCCGATTGGCGGATTAGAAGACGGTCGTTACCATAGAAGGCGGACGACTCATCACTCGGTTATTCAGAGCCTTATTTCACATGCTCCACCTCGCAATCCTTCAGCAACTGCTCGCCTTCGATGGCGCAATCTACAACGCCAGACGAACGTCTGGGCAACGCATACTGCTGCTCGCATCGACAGCGATTGGCCAATGCCTGCTCAAACGAGCAGTCGCCATCGCCAAGAGAAACATCGACCATCTGGGGAACCCCTACGAACCAACCCTCATCGGTCAAATAGGCCACGATATTATCTTCAATAATGGCTCGCTTATTCA
The DNA here is from genome assembly GCA_038260205.1 of Phormidesmidales cyanobacterium. GTDB lineage: Bacteria > Cyanobacteriota > Cyanobacteriia > Phormidesmidales > Phormidesmidaceae > Phormidesmis. The sequence continues at coordinate 8,771 of JBBSOB010000003.1, read as the reverse complement.
GTACAGTGAAGCGCGTCCGCTGCACTATCACCAGAAGTATCATGCTGTGTTCTGGCAACCACCCACCCGACAGCAGCTAGCCGCAAAGCCTAATCTGTGGGCAATGCTCCCAGCCAACGTCCTAGCCCCTGGTGGCGCTTTAGTCAGAGTCAGTGAGGCGATCTCGCAGTTCTACGCTCGCGCTTGATGTGCCTCGCCTGTTGAAGCGAAGAAAGCCCGCTGGTATCGCTCCAGCAGGGCCATTGGGAATGTGCAGTATCCTCAATGATGATACTGGGACAAGTCCCCTATTCGCGTGTTACCCGTCAATACTTCACTCAGGCCCATGACAGCGGCCTAGTACGGCTTCAGAATTTCAGCGACAGTAGCTTCTCTGGCCAACTCCAGCGAAGGGCTGATCTCCTACCAGATGGGTCAAGTCGTAGAAGAGCGGCTGCGCCAGAGGGTCGCTGTTTCGGTATGGCTTCCAACAGCAGTCGTCTAAGCGCGGTCGCTGCGGTTGCTTGCTGGTTGTTCGGGAATAGTGATCGTACTGGGGAGTTCGGATAGGCAGTCGCCTGAGCAAGGTCAGAGGTATCACTATTTATATGAAATCCTTTTGCCTACTATCAGTAGCTTAATATGCAGAACTACTGCGCAGCAAGGCATTTAGCTTTATGCTGAGTGCAGCTTATTTGTAGTGTTCAAGCGGATTTCATATTATTAGCTTTTGTCGAGAACCTGTCCTTTATACGACAAATCCTCAGCATCCGGATTACATGAATAGCCAAAGAAGTAGGACATTAAGCTATTATCAACAACTGTAAAGAAAACACCACTATTTATATATGACAACAACCGTCTTGTCTCAACTCCAAGAAATTGAATCTGAACTTGCCGCTCAAGCAGAAAGCTTATCTGCACAGCTAGCAGCCGTTCAGGAAAAGCTCTGCGGTATCCGAGCAGTCTTGCCAATGTTCGACCAAGCCTCTTCAGCAAGCGTAGGAGATGCCGCCACTGTTAATGACCCGTCAACCACCACGCTTTCAGAGAAAGCAGACGCTACGTCATCGGCGCAGGAACCAGATACGATTAGCAGTTCGGCTAAGAAAGCGAAGCCAGCAGCTAAGAAAGCGAAGCCAGCAGCTAAACCAAAGGCTAAGACTACCACCCAGAAGAAAGACGGTCGCGCTGCCGATTGGCAAAAGTACACGCGCCCTGGCGTGAAAAATCAGTCCATCCCAGATGCTGTAAAGCTGGTACTGACCACGCAGCCCGACAAAGGCTTCAAAATAGCAGACGTCATGGATGCTCTGTTCAAGGAAGAAATGCCTAAAGCGCAGTACTTGAAGGCTCGCAACCGCGTATCGAACGTACTCTCAGGCGGCGTTCGTGCAGGCGACTGGCATCGGGGCGATCGCAGTACCTATCGGATGACCGCAGCTTAGAGATTGTGAGTACGCTGGCCTTCCTGACTATCAGGGGTCAGCGCTTGGAGCAACAGCTATCTAAACTCGTAGCTAAGCTTACAAATTTACGCGATTCCAGTCCAGTCGATGATACTGTTGTTGGGGTAGTGCTCGAACCGCACAGACCTGGTAATGACAGCACCTATCCTAGACTTCGAGCACCTAAGAGAAAAACACTCGTAAACGGCAAGCGAACGATGAGTTTGAAGCCTAGCGATGTAGAGGAATGGGAACAAAAGATCTATGCTCGCAATCAGCAGACCCAGGTAGCGCAATGCTTAGCGCTCATACAGCAGGCGGCTGAGATAGCAGGTGCAATCACCTGGAATTTTGACGAAGTAGAGCAGTTGGTGAATAAGTCTCAAAAATCAACAAGATACAAAAGAAACCTGCTAAACCCAGCACAGCTATACAACCCAAGTTCACCATCAAGTATGTCCTTAAGGATGCAAAGGGCGCGACAACGATAAATCGAAAAGTCCATGCGATCACCCAGGCCAAACCCGACTATGGCCGTTGGTATGCTCCGGCGCTCTGCGGCGATCGCCCCCAAGCAGGCAGTTGGGGCTGGTTCACCTGCGACCCCTCTGATCTGAGCTGTCCAAAGTGTTACAAAAGAGTGCAAGCGTTGGATTAACCGTTTTGTTTACTGGCGATTTACCACTTCACCGCGATCGGGATTGGGAATCGCTGTCGCCTCACCATTCTTGACGGCTTTATGCTCTCGCAGGGTTTCCATGTCAATGACGTGACGAAACTCGCTGTCGCCGCCGCCCGCTAGCGTGTCAAACACATCGTTGATTTCGTTGATGCCAATCATCTTGATATAGGGTGAAATGTTGTGTTCGGCGCACAGATCCAGCACTTCTTGAGTTTCGCGAATGCCACCAATGAGAGAACCGGCTACTGTGATTCGGTTGAATACCAGTGGAGCAGGCGAGAACTCTGGGAAGTTAATCATATTCCCCACTACCACCAGAGCAGAATTAGGCCGCATTAGGGCAATATATGGGTCTAGCTCGTGGGACACAGGAATAGTATTGATTAGCAAGTCTAGGCTTTGCGCCATCGATTCCATCTGACCATCATCTGTCGAGATGACAACTTTATCGGCACCCAATTTGAGGATGTCGTCTTTCTTCTCTGGGCTACGAGTGAAGGCAATTACCTCAGCCCCTAGTGCCTTACCCAGTTGAATAGCCATGTGGCCTAATCCGCCAATGCCTGCGACGCCCAGCGTCTGACCCTTTTGCAGATTCCAATGCTTCATCGGCGAGTAAACTGTGATACCCGCACAGAGAATGGGGCCGACCATCTCTGACTTAACCGCGTCGGGAACCCGCAGTACAAACTCTTCGCGCGCAACCAGATCGGTGGTGTATCCGCCGTAGGTATTTGTCCCGTCAGGATTGGCAGGCCCGTTGTAGGTCAGCGTAAAGCTCTTAGGCCCGTCGCAATAGTTCTCTTCGCCGCGCTGGCAAGGGTCGCAGACCTGGCAGCTATTGACCATGCAGCCAACGCCGACGCGATCGCCCACCTTAAACTTTTTGACACCCTCACCCACTGCACTCACCACCCCTGACACTTCATGTCCTGGGACACAGGGGTACTGGGTGTTTCCCCAGTCGTTGCGAACCTGATGGAGATCCGAGTGACAAATGCCGCAGTGGGTAATTTTAATCGCCACCTCGCCAGAGCGCGGGTCTTGCCGTTCAAATACGATAGGGCCTAGTTTATCGTCAGCGCTTTGTACACCAAAGCCAAAAATCTTCATGGGCATCTAATTCCTGCTATGTACGCTTTCCTTTTTAGCAGAATCGCAACGCGATGGAATCTAGCTGTAGTGAGGAATATGACTACAGAAGAAATGTATAGCGATCCACATAAAGGCTAAGACACCTCACAAGAAGCATCATTGTGGCTCACTTTAACTAGTCGTCCCTAAAAAACTACTTCAGGTCACGCTACGCAGGCGTTTTGGGCTGAAGATAGCGCGATAGAATGACCAGATAAGCCTCTGTCGCCCAAAAAAGCTTGCAATCATGAAGTCATCTTCAGCGCCCTCAAATATTGACTCGAATCGCTCAGAACTCGCTCGTCAACTGAATCTGAGCCACCCGCTGGTACAACTGACCCAATCGCTAGATTGGCCATCGTTCGAGGATAGGTTTAGCAACACGCTTGATGGTGGGCTTACACTACCTCAAAGCACTGTATGACGAGAGCGATGAGTCAGTGGTGGCAAAATGGGTCGAGAATCCCTACTGGCAATATTTTTGCGGTGAGACGGTGTTTCAACATGAACTGCCATGCCATCCGACCAGGGTGGTGAAGTGGCGCAAGCAAGTTGGGCCTGAAGGCATTGAGCAATTGTTGGGCCAAGTGATTCGCAGCGCGATGAGCACAACAATGCTAAAGCCGAGAGAAATTGAGCGCGTGAATGTAGACACCACTGTCCAAGAAAAAGCAGTGGCGTTTCCGACCGATGCGAGACTTTATCAGCAAGCGAGAAAGACGCTGGTACGTGCAGCTAAAAAGAGAAACATAAAATTGCGTCAAAGCTATGTCCGCGTTGGCAATTATGCCTTCTTTAAGCAGAGTCGTTACCGGGCTGCTAGCTAGCTAAAACGAGCGCAGAAGTACGCTCGAAAACTACGTACTTATCTGGGTCGTGTGATTCGAGATATTGAAAGCAAACTACCTCAACCAGATACTCAAATGGCAACGCTGTTGGAGAGAGCAAAACAGATTAAACAACAACAGCGGAGCGATTCTCACCAGAGCTACAGTATGCATGTGCCGGAAGTAGAGTGCATTGCCAAAGGCAAAGTCAACAAACGCTATGAGTTTGGCTGCAAAGGGGTGCTCGTGACGACCAGCACTAGCAATTGGGTGGTCGGAGCTACCGCCGTCCATGGCAATCCCTACGACGGCGCAACCGTGAGTCGCTGCGTTTGCTCAATCGCAGCGACTCACGGGGACAACACCAAAGCAAGCTGCTGTGGACAAGGGGTTCCGAGGCTGCAAGTACCATCCGTCTGGCCTGCAAGTTCTCGTTGCCGGGACTCGCAAGTTTAAGGGCGGCCTCAACCGATTAGTCAAGCGGCGCAGTGCTATCGAGCCGGTCATCGGCCATCTCAAGCAAGACCACGCCCTGAAGCGCAATTATCTACAGGGCAGCTCAGGCAACTGTATCAACGCATTGCTTGCGGCCTGCGGCTTCAACCTCCGTAAGCTCTATCGCGGCATTCTTAACGTGCCCATCGCGATTTAGCGTTGGCGTAGCCTCTCTTTGAGACTCACCCGATATTTGGCTGAGGTTTTTCAGGGACGACTAGTTAGAGACTCTCTACTACCTATTATAAACACAGGTCTAGCGCACTACCCTCATCCACATTAGCTTGCACCATTCAGCTTTGGGCGCTTCCAAAGAGCATAGACGTTAACGCAACGACCGGGCTAGGTCAATATTAACGATGGCCTAACTTGTGCCACTCGGTTTTCAGTCCTATCCATATTCTTTACTTTAAAACTTCCGTTTTTACACGGAAGTTTATTTTTCTTTCGACATATATTCTATAGATTATACCGATGTAAGCATCGCTGCGTAAGTAAGGACTGTCTTGCTTTGGTGTGAAAATAATCCTGAAAATTCGTTTAATAGAGAAAATTTCTATCAGGTTAATTGATTGTGAACGACATTCTGAACGATATTGAAGCTCGTCAGGCGCAGTTTTCTACACTGCCATTTTTTAAATTTTTGGAGCAGGGCAACCGAATTGAAGATGCCAATCTGTTTGTTTCGGGCTTAGCGTTTTTTATTCTCGCTTTTCAAGACATGCTGCGGATAAATGAAGCGCAGATTACAGATCCTGTGCTGCTGCCGATTGCCCAACATCACCGTCAGGAGGACTTAGGACACGACATTTGGTTTTTGCACGATATTCAAAAACTTGATGCAGACTGCAGCGCAGCGCTGTTGTTTAGTGAGAAGTCTGTGCAAACGAGGGATACTTCTTATGCGATCGCCGCTGAAATCTACCGCGCTTCTGACGACCGCATCCGCTTAGTAATTCCTTTGGTGTTAGAGGCCGCAGGCCATATTTTCTTTAGCCGTGCCTACCACTTTTTCAACCGTGCAGGTTATACCGATCGTCTTAAGTACTTTTCTGAAGAGCATTTTCAGGCAGAGCTAGACCACGAAATGTTCGATCAAGACATCAATCAGCGCTTGCAAGCGCTGCATCTGACTGATGAGCTACGGCAGGAAGCTGGTGACGTGGTGGAGCGCATTTTTACTGCGTTGATAGCGATGGTGAGTGCTCTCAACGACCAAATTGAACAGACTCAGTTAGAGAGAACTCAGCTAGAATCCGCACTAGGCGAACATCGCCCGAACCCAGAGCTAGCTACAGCTCTGTAAGGGTCGCCTCGAAAAAACAACGCGACTGAATATTTTTTGCCTATTATTTCACTTCTAATTTCTTTAAGGTAACTCACAACATGTCTGCGACTTACGTTGAATATTTGATTGTTGGTGCTGGGCCTGCGGGTCTTCAGCTTGCCTATTTTTTAGAAATGGCTGGTCGAGCCTATCGTGTTTTGGAGGCAGGGCCTTCGGTGGGGACATTCTTTCGCCGCTATCCCCGTCATGGCAAGCTGATCTCTATTAATAAGGTGTACACTGGCCACGACGATCCTGAAATTAATTTGCGCTGGGACTGGAACTCTCTCTTGAGTCATGATGCAAAGCTGCGGCTGCCCGCTTTTAGTCAGGACTACTTCCCAGATACGAGTGCCTTAACTGATTATTGTGAGGCTTACGCAGAGCAGTTTCAGCTAAAGATCTCTTACGACTCAACCGTGACCCGCGTTAGAAAAGTGGTGGATAAGTTTGTTGTAAGCGATCAGAATGAGACGGTTTATGAGGCCGACCGTTTGATTGTCGCAACTGGACTGTCACAGCCTTACGTACCTTCTATCCCAGGTATTGACCTGGCAGAAAACTACACGCAGGTCTCGACCGAGCCAGATGACTTTGTTAACCAGCGAGTGCTAATTATTGGCAAAGGCAACTCAGGATTTGAGACGGCAGATAACTTGATTAGTGCAGCGTCTTTAATTCATGTGGTAAGCCCTTCGTCTATTAAGATGGCCTGGAAATCTAAGTATGTTGGTCATTTGAGAGCGGTTAACAACAATTTTTTAGACACGTACCAGCTCAAGTCTCAAAATGGAATTTTGGATGCTGATATTGTGAGCATTGAGCGAGCGGGGGACACATACAAAGTGACCTTCAGTTATGCCCACGCTAACGGGGAGCAGGAAGTGCTCAGCTATGACCGCGTGATTGTGTGCACTGGTTTCCAATTTGATGGGTCAATTTTTGATGCGTCTTGCCAGCCGTTGCTGACGATTAAGGATCGCTTTCCAGCGCAGACCAGTGAGTGGGAATCGGTGAATGTGCCAGGTCTATATTTTGCGGGTGTACTGATGCACATGCGAGACTTTAAGAAAAAACAGTCCGGCTTTATTCACGGCTTTCGGCATAATATTCAGGCGCTGCATCAAATACTAGAGTGTAAGTATCATCAGCAGGTTTGGCCGAGCGATTGTATCTCCGCAACGTCCCTGGCCATCACCCAAGCTATTTTGAATCGGGTGAACTCAAGCGCTGGACTTTGGCAGCAAACGGGCTTTCTGTGCGACGTGGTGGTAGTGGATGAAGCAACTCAAACGGCTCAATATTATCGAGACCTGTCGCGAGACTATGTTGCCAGCAGTGAGTTTGGCCAGTCTGCTCATTACTATGTCGTAACGCTGGAATTTGGTGAGAACGTGGGGGATATTCTCGATCCGTTCTCTATTAATCGCGTGAATAAGGACGATGCGAGCAACGCCGAAGCTAGCGAATTTATCCATCCGATTATTCGGCGATATGCTGGATCATTTTTAGTCGATGAGCTGCATATCATTGAAGACCTGGAGGCGGACTGGTCGGAGCCAGTGCACATCGAGCCGTTGACTGCCTTTGTGCAAAAGCACCTTTCAGGGGAAGTCTTTCCTACGCTGATGTCTGAAATTAGCGTGCTGAAAAGAGCTGAAGAGCTTGTTTATATGCCAGTTGAAATGACTGGGGCGACCACGGGTAAAAGGCGCTTGGGCGATCATCTTGTCGAAGCGGGGCTGGTTAATCATGTGCAGCTGCGTTATGCGCTCTCAGAGCAAGAAACGGTGCCGTTGCGACTGGGAGAGATTTTAGTACGCAATGGCTGGCTGACTCAGCAGACGGTAGAGTTCTTTGTAGATCGGCTGTGTTTGACGTCGACTACAGTAGAAAGTTAACTCTTTTGTTATTGAGCTGCACTATTCTTTTATCGTGCTTTTACCGGCAGCTCAATGATAAACTCTGCACCCTCACCGATTGCTGAATGACAGGAGAGGGTGCCGTTGTGGTTTTCCGTGACGATCTGGTAGCTGGTGGAGAGTCCGAGTCCAGTGCCTTTGCCAGTAGGCTTAGTCGTGAAGAAGGGATCAAAAATGCGAGATTGGATCTCTGCTGAAATGCCTGAACCGTTATCGACAATATGAATTGCAACGCGGTCGTTATCTATAGATTCTGTCCAGATGCGAATGGTTTTATCTTCGGCTGGATGATCTTTAAAGGCGTCAATGGCATTGTTCAATAGGTTCATAATTACCTGATTGAGTGCGCCGGGTCGACATTCAACTAGGGGCAGGTTGCCGTAGTCGCAGGTCAGAGATATCTCGGCGCGATTGGAGGTTGCCTGAAAGCGATGGTGAAGAATGCCTATTGTGCTTTCGATGCCTTCGTGGATATTGACGCGCTTGCTTTCGGATTCGTCGTGGCGAGAAAAGTTGCGGAGTGAGAGGATGATTTGCTTGATGCGATCGCTCCCATTCCTCATCGAATTCAACAGCTTTGTAGAGTCTTCGACTAAAAACTCAAGGTCGATATCTTTTAGGAGGGCCTGTACGGATGTGGGTGGCTCGGTATCTTGCTGGTAGGCATTAATTAGACTGATCAAGTCTTGGTTATAGTTGCCTATGTACTCGATATTGGCATAGATAAAGTTAATGGGATTGTTAATCTCATGGGCGATGCCTGCGACGAGCTGGCCGAGTGAGGACATTTTCTCAGATTGAATGAGTCTAGCCTGGGTCTCTTTTAGCTTTTTAAGGGTGGTTTCTAAGTCATCGACTTTTTGATTGAGCGCTAGGGTCTTTTTGGCAACTTCGATCTCTAAGCTGTGAGAGTATTTTTCAGTTTCCTGATAGAGCCGGGCATTTTCGATGGAGATG
>JBBSOB010000002.1:0-61728 GCA_038260205.1 Phormidesmidales cyanobacterium | reverse complement strand
GCCGTCACCCCATCCAAAGGCCCAGAGTTCACCATTACGCCGCTTTGCGTATAGGCTTTCTCCATCGTCTTGCCGTCGAATGTCTTGCCGTCAAAGGACTCACCTTCGGGTTGAACAACAACCTCAATCGGTAAATCAAACTTTCGCGCAAACTCAAAGTCTCTTTGATCGTGCGCTGGCACCGCCATAATCGCGCCCGTCCCGTAATCCATCATCACGTAGTCGGCTGTCCAGATCGGAATCTTTTGATCGTTAACGGGATTAACCGCATAGCTACCTGTCCAGACGCCTGTTTTTTCTCTGCCTTCAGCCGTTCGATCAATGGTGCTGAGATTAGCCGCCGCCTCCCGGTAGGTTTTAACGGCAATCGCCTGCTCTGAAGTTGTCAAAGTATCCATTAGCGGATGCTCGGGAGAGAGCACCATAAAGGTTGCACCCCAAAGCGTATCGGGACGAGTCGTATAGATTAAAAGCGCTTCGCCGGATTCTGTCTTAAAGGTGACCTGCGCACCGGTAGACTTCCCGATCCAGTTGGCCTGCATTGTCTTTACCCGTTCTGGCCAGCCAGAGAGCTGATCCAAATCGGTCAGTAGCCTATCGGCATAGTCGGTGATTTTGAAAAACCACTGGCGTAGCAGCTTCCGCTCAACCTTTGCCCCCGATCGCCAAGAGCGCCCCTCGCTATCTACCTGTTCATTTGCAAGCACCGTTTGATCAATTGGATCCCAGTTGACGGCGGCTTCTTTTTGATAGGCTAGCCCAGCGTCAAAGAACTGAAGAAAAATCCACTGAGTCCAGCGATAGTAGTTAGGCAAACAGGTCGCGACTTCTCTGCTCCAGTCGTAAGAAAGCCCTAACGCTTTTAGCTGCTCGCGCATTTGCTCGATATTTTTGAGCGTCCATTCTGCTGGGGGCACCCCTCGTTGAATGGCCGCATTCTCAGCCGGTAAGCCAAACGCGTCCCACCCCATCGGATGCAGTACGCGGTAGCCCTGCATGCGGCGAACGCGGGCGACGACGTCGGTGATGGTGTAGTTGCGCACATGACCCATGTGCAAATCGCCGGAGGGATACGGAAACATAGAGAGGGCATAGAACTTTCCCTTCGAATCTTTGGCATCTGCTTTCTCAGGCGCTTTGTACAGCTCGTTTTTAGCCCAGTATGCTTGCCATTTGCTTTCAATCTCTGCTGGGCTGTATCGCAATTCCACGCCGCTAAGGTTCCTTTTCTCTATTCGTATTCCGTCAGGTTGTATTTTAGTGTGTAGCGCGATTTTTAGAGGGTTTTTGATGGGGAAAGTTGGCTCCGCGTCTTTTTCTGCGCTGGTTCATGGGTGGACAAAGGGTTTTGTTCTGGTCTTTTGGCTGATCTTGCGGCTGACCTTTTAGCGGGTCTTTTGGCAAAGGGCTACGGTCTGTGCGGATGTCTTGAATATTGTGCGGATGGGCTAACCGGGGCCTGTCTATTTTTTGGTTTCTGGGACTGCAATCAGTGGCGAAGGCGAGGAGAAAAACCTTGTAGGATAAGAGAAAGCTAGCTGTTGTGTAGGCGCGTTTATGGTTGAGAAGATTTTAGAGCGATCGCTGTTGGGAGAGGATATATCTGTGGCGGATGGGATAGCGCTGCTACAGGTGAAGACTGCGGGAGAAAAGGAACTCATTCGAGCGACAGCGGACGAATTGCGGCAGCGGCAAGTGGGCGAGACAGTAACCTATGTGCTAAATCGCAATATTAACTACACCAATATTTGCGAGCAGCACTGTAGCTTTTGCGCTTTTCGTCGAGATGCTGGTCAAGCAGGTGCCTACTGGGTGGACTGGAGCGGCATTTTGGAGAAAGCGACAGAGGCAGCAGCCCTAGGTGCAACTGAAGTCTGTATGCAAGGCGGCTTAAACCCAGCGGCAAAAATTAACGGCACCTCTTTAGCTTATTACTGTAAGTTGGTGGAAACTATTCGAGAGGCTTCTCCTGATTTGCATATTCATGCGTTTTCGCCGCAGGAGGTGCAGTTTATTGCGAGAGAAGATGGGCTGAGCTTAGAAGCGGTGCTAATTGCGCTGCGAGCGGCAGGCGTGGGATCTTTGCCGGGAACAGCGGCGGAGGTTTTAGATGATGACGTGCGGCGAATTTTGTGCCCGGAGAAGACTTCGGCGGCGGAGTGGTTGGAGATTGTGGCGCTAGCGCACAAGGTGGGGCTGCCAACGACTAGCACGATGCTTTCGGGTCATATTGAGACGGTAGAGCAGCAGGTGGTTCATTTGGATTTGCTGCGGCAGCTACAGCAGCGATCGCGCCATGCCGGGTTGGATGGAATTTCAGAATTTATTCTGCTGCCGTTTGTGGGCCAAGAAGCGCCTAAACCTTTGCGACGTAGAGTAGGACGCGATCAGCCGGTGCTAGAAGATGCGCTGCTACTAATGGCGGTGGCTCGAATATTCTTGGGAAACTGGATTGTAAACCATCAGCCGAGTTGGGTGAAGTTAGGACTAGACGGAGCGACGGAGGCATTGCGATGGGGTTGTAACGATATTGGGGGGATTTTGATGGAGGAACATATTACTTCGATGGCGGGTGCGACTGGGGGAACTTACCAGAGTGAGGCGGATTTGGTGGGGGCAATTGAGTCTTTGGGTCGACCTGCAAGGCAGCGAGATACGCTGTATGGCCGGGTGAAAGCTGATGCTACTGCTGCTGTTGGTGCTGCTGTCAGTGCTGCTGTCAGTGCTATTTAGAATCTGCCTGGAGCTTTTGTAGGAGATTTGATAGCTGTTGTTTGACGGCGTCGTGAGAGTGGGCGGCGTCGGGATGTGGGGGATGGTTGGGTCGCTGGAAGTGGGGGCGATCGCCCGTGAGTTTGCTTTGGGCGATCGCGATTTGCCTGAAAAACTCTTGAAAGGTGCTAGGTTCGTTTAAAAGACTCTCCAGAATTAGCGAGAGGGCGATCAGCGGCGTGTCTAGATAACGGCTGACTCGGATATCTTCTTTGGCCCAAGATTGGAGCGTTGCTGAAACTGGGCCGCTAGGATTGGGGAAGTGGGTGATGACGAATTGATTTATTTCTGTGGTGGCTCTGAGCGGTCGAGGAATAGCGGATTCTCCTTTCATAAAATTGCCGCCTTCTCGACCGATGGCTTCGGCGATGGTGAATTTTCGCTGAGAGCGAATTTCGCGCACTAGATCTTGAGACAGGACTTGAGACAGCAGATCTGGAGAGCTACTTAAATGTGAGGCTGTGTTGCTTAGATTTTGCGCTTCAGACTGTTTTACCTCTGACTGTTCTGTCTCTGACTGTTTTTCAACAGTATCTAGCTGCGCGAGAAAGGCAGTGGCTATTTTTTTATAGTCAGCTCTGAAGTCGGTGGTAATGTTATTGTGACCTGCGCCCGGAACTATCCAAAGTTGTTTTTGGGCGGGCGATGCCTCGAAAAGTTGTTGGCTAAAACCTGAAGGGATGTCCAAGTCTTGATCGCCGTGGACATAAAGCACAGGGAGTTTGAGATTTTTGACTTTAGATAAAGAGTCGAAGGCGTGGTCTAAAAGCTGTTCTACCGGAAAAAATTGGTAGATTTTTTTGGCATGAACCGCGTCTTTCATAGAGGTGAAGGAACATTCTACGATGAGGCTGTTGAGTTCTGGATGCTGGGTGGCTAGATTGATGGCGATCGCACCTCCCAATGAATGACCTAGCACCGTGATGGCGCTGGGTGCTATCTGCCGATTTGCAAGGAGGTAATGCAGCGCTGCTTCGGCGTCTTCGTATGCTTTTTGTTCTGATGGGGGAGCGCTAGGACTGAGTCCATAGCCTCGGTAGTCAAACGAGAGAACAGAAAAACCTAAGCTGTGATAAAAATGGCAGCGGTCGACGTTGTAGCTGACGTTGCCATAGTTGCCGTGACACAGAAGCAGCGTCCGATTACTGCCTGGATTGGGTATCCACCAGCCGTGAAGTTTTACGGTTTGAGAGTGGTGTTGAGTTAGCGGAATCCAAATGTCTTCATAGGCAAGACCGACTGCAGCGGGGTTGCGAACAAGGAAGGAAAGGGGTCGAAAGATCAGCCTAGTCTGGTAGTTATAGAGAGCTAGACAGGTGCCTGCATAGGCAATTGCGGCTGCACCACCGGCTATGAAAAGAGGCGTGGAGAGTTTGCTGAGACTGATCATGACGAATGGAAAAAATGGTGCTTGGAGTTTACTTCTTTGCGGACAGGAAAATTTGTAGACACGAAAAAAGGTGCCGTCAGACACCTTTTTAGAGTGAGCTAGCTAAAGAAATTAGCTCACTCGTTTTTGCGAAATGGCCTTATTTGCGTAGCCACTTAGCGGCGATCGCACCAATAGCCGCACCGACTAAAGGATTGCTCAAGAACTTCAAGATAGCTGGCTGGTCAGCGAGCACATCCTGAAAGATATCTGGGTGAGCGGTATAGGCAAAAGAGGCCAGCTTACCCACATCATCAGACTTCATTTTTTTGGGGTTATGGGTAGAAAGACCTAGCTGCTTTTCTAAATCTTTCTCGCTGAGACCGCGCTCTTTAAGATGCTTGAAGAAGTCGCGGGCAACATCGTCGCGCTCGTTGGGCTTGATTTTGTCGATGGCAGACTTAAGTTCGGGATCCATCTGAGCAGCGGGAACTCGCTCTGGCGTGAAGGAACGACGAAGAAGACTGTGACGCTCGTCTCTAGAAGACCGGTTGGCAAAGTCGTCAAAGCTTTCAAACTTTTTGCCAATTTCTTCGTTGTCGCCGAGAACTTCCTTGTTTCCACCGGCAAGATCTTTCATAATCTCGCGCTTGTATTTATCGCTTGAAGACATGGGGGCTTTACTCCATTTTAGAATGAACTTTGAACTGAACAGTGTTGAGAGTGAGCCAAGTTGAGGGTGAGCCACGTTGAGGATGAGCTAACGGATACGGTCGATTAGCTTCTGGTTCGCTGGCCTACCTGTGCGCTGACGCTGACCTAAGTTGTTAAGTTATGGTTGCTCGTAAACAACTTCTTTACTCTGTGAGTCGTAGTTGGCCTGCAAAATCATCTCTTTGTCTGGCGCGTAGACCAGCACTTTCAGGTCTTTGTTTGGGAAGCTCTGACGAAATCCCTGAAGGAGAGATCTAGAGAGGTCTTTAACTTCGCTAGGCTCTACCGAATCGGTAATCACGACACCGAGCTTGTCATTATCGCGGACATAGGCGTCTGAAATGAGGCCCTGAGCAGCGCTAACGACCCAATCACCGTAGGCTTGCCCGGCATCGGAGTTACCGCGCTCTAGCTGACTGTAGCCAACATTTGTAGTGGTGGGCGCTTCGGCGGTGGCTGTACAGCCCGTGGAGACGGTGAGCAGCAGGACTAGGGCTAGAGCCGATAGCCATTGGCGGCTGCGTTGAAAGAAAGTCATGGCGTTTCCATGTTCCTTGAGTTAACGATAGGAGTGTTGCAACTATAAAATTTAGTTGCTAGCTACCATGATGGTACGGATCTTGCACCTTTTTTAACACTCCTAAAAGAATAAACTGAGCGACTGTAGGTGTCTCGTTGGGAGTATTTGAAGGCTTTATCTTTCTAAAGGTATAGGGTTATTTATCTCTTTGGATTCTGTTGCGTTTTAGCTTTTCTATCGAGAAGGTTTGGCTTTTGCCAGTAGCTGTAAGCGCTGTAGGCCATGGTAATGACGCCTGCAATGAGGGCGCTTTCGTCGATTTCGAACTGGGCGTGGTGGAGGGGCGGATTTTTGCGCTCAGGGTAGCCAACGCCAAGACGAAACATGGTGCCAGGAACCATATCGGTGTAGTTGGCAAAGTCTTCTGCCCCCATTGAAGCGTCGGCTATCCATTGAATGCGATCGCGTCCCAACGCCTCACTTGCGCAGTTAGCAACCAAATTTGTTAGATCTACGTTGTTGAGTACAGAGGTGCATTTGCGGGTGTATTTGATGGCGCAGGTGGCTCCGTGCAGATGGCAGATGCCAGTGACGACTTTTTCGATCCAGCCTGGGAGGAGGGCATGGGTATCAGAGTGGAGCGATCGCACCGTACCCGTCAGCCGAACCTGATCGGCAATAACGTTGGGAGCGCGTCCGCCTGAGATTTGACCAATGGTGATGACAGCAGGATGAAGCGGATTGATGGTGCGGCTAATAGACTGCTGAAGCTGGCAGATCACCTGCGCCGCAATCCAAATAGCATCTACGGCCTCATGAGGTCTTGCGCCGTGGCCCGATTCACCAGAAATAATGATTTCTAAATCGTCGGCAGCGGCGGTGAGCGGGCCTTGACGCAGACCGATGACGCCAGCGGGAATGGAGGGGAAAACGTGAACGCCTAGAATGGCTCTAACATCTTGCAGGACACCGTCTTGAATCATCCACCTTGCGCCTTGGGAAGTTTCTTCAGCGGGTTGAAAGAGGAAGCGAGTGGTGCCAGGGAAAGGAATGTCGGTGGCCTGGACAAGTTCGGAGAGGATTAAGGCGGTGCCGATGCCGATGGTGGTGTGAGCGTCGTGGCCGCAGGCGTGCATAATGCCAGGACTTTTGGAGGCGCAGGGAACGTCGGTTTTCTCAAGAATAGGGAGCGCATCCATGTCAGTGCGGATGGCGAGGACATTTGGTTTGGGCGTGGTTTGTCCTTGGAGTTCGGCCACGACACCGGTTTTACCGACCATTTCTTGAACCTGGAAGCCGTGGGAGGAGAGGATGCCGGAGATGTAGGCAGCAGTTTTGTATTCTTGGCCGCTGAGTTCGGGCGTGGCGTGGATATGGCGGCGAATTTCGATCAGGCGGGGCTGGAGTTTTTCGGCAATTTTTTGGATGGTGGAGAGCATAGATACGCTGTAAGAAGTTGAGGCCTGCGGCTGTGTTTGGCGGCTGAGCGAACTGGTTGACCAGCTGAGAATGTCAGGTTTTATCTTAAGGCTTTTAGGAGGAGTCATGGCGATCGCCCTTTTCCCTCGTCCTCCTCTGCTCTCCGCTGACTCTTCCCTTACCTCTTTCCCTCCCACCGAAAAACTGTGTCTTTGGATGAATAGCTTGAACAGTGCTTTTATTCGATTATCATGAGCAGCTAATATCCTTTCTCTTAAGAAAACTCCCTATGGCTGAACCTAACGGCGTAATGATGCAGTATTTCCATTGGTATAACGAGCCAGACGGTACGCTGTGGAATGAAGTGGCAAAAAATGCCCAAGAGCTATCGGAAGCTGGAATTACCGCAGTCTGGTTGCCGCCTGCCTACAAAGGTGCCGCCGGTGGCTACGACGTGGGCTATTCGGTCTACGATCTGTATGACCTGGGCGAATTTGATCAAAAAGGCTCGGTGCGAACTAAGTACGGCACCAAAGATGAATACGTAAACGCCATCAGACAGGTGAAACAAGCAGGCATTGAAGTGTATGCCGATATCGTGATGAACCACCGGCTAGGCGCAGATGAGGAAGAGGAGTTTAAGGCAACGCCCTACTCACCGAACAATCGCAATCAGGCCATTGGCGATATGGTGACGATTAAAGCCTGGACGCACTTTACGTTTCCGGGGCGGCAGGGGAAATATTCCAATCTGGAGCTGCACTGGTGGCACTTTGGCGCGGTGGATTACAACGCTTATGAAACAGGCGACTTTGAGGCGATTTACTTATTTGATGGCAAAGAATTTTCGAAGGAAGTCGACTTAGAAAAAGGAGGCTTTGACTATCTGATGGGCTGCGATTTGGATGTGAGCCATCCGGAGGTAAAAGAAGAGATTACTCGCTGGGGTGAATGGTACGTAGATACGACCGATTTAGATGGTTTTCGGTTTGATGCAGTTAAGCATGTGAAGGCAGACTTTTTCCCAAACTGGGTGAATAGCATTCGTAAGTACAGCGGCAAGCGACTGTTTGCGGTGGGCGAATATTGGTCAAATGAAATTGAGGCGCTGCACAGCTTTATTGACGTTACCGGAGGCGACGTGGCCCTGTTTGACGCGCCGCTGCACTACAACTTTCGCGAAGCGAGCAAAGGCGGCGATGGCTACGACATGCGATCTATCTTTGACAACACGCTGGTGAAGGAACAGCCTGCTTTGGCCGTTACGCTAGTGGACAATCACGATTCGCAGCCTTTGCAGTCTTTGGAGTCGGTGGTAGAACCTTGGTTTAAGCCGCTGGCCTATGCGCTGATTTTGCTGCGAAGAGAAGGCTATCCCTGTATTTTTTATGCGGATTACTACGGCGCTCACTATACAGATAAGGGAAGGGACGGCGAAGAGTATGAGATCTGGATGGACAGCCATCGGTGGCTGATTGATAAGTTTATGTTTGCGAGAAAAACCTACGCGTTTGGCGATCAGTATGATTACTTCGATCATCCAAATACAATTGGCTGGACTCGTCTGGGGACTGAGGTGAATCCTGGGGGGATGGCCGTGGTCATTAGCAACGGCGAAGCTGGGAGTAAGTGGATGGAAGTGGGCCGAGCTGACTATACCTACATAGATATCACAGAGCATGTTGAGGAACCTGTGACTACCAATGAGGAAGGCTGGGCTAACTTTCGCTGTGAGGCGGGTTCGGTTTCTGTGTGGGTGCCTCAATAGCTTCTTCTATAGCTTCTTTTCGCGATTACCGGATTGATAAAACCGAATCTTGATTGCTGTTTGGGCGCTGAGGTTATATAGCCTCAGCGCCATTTTATTATCCAGTTGCTGAATTGCCCCTTTTTGAAGCTGCTTTGTGAGAGGTTGTTGTACCGATTAGACTGAAGAACGGCTTTTCTAGGATTTCGATTTGCGTTGCCCTTGAAGAAATCAGCCGGAAGTAAGTAAAAAGTAATATTTTATACAGTTATTCACTACGCTTTTATTCCACAACGTAGTGGCTAAAAGCCTTTTATTGTTGGGCTCCCAGGGATCTCTTATTCTTTTTGCCTTCAGGTCTTGATAGAAATAGCTGATAGTAAGTAATATTTATTTCCTGTAACTAAGTAAAAATACTGAAAAACCAGACGGTTGTTTTTACTGGCATAGTCTGTTTCGCATTTTCGAAAATGCAGAATAGCCAAAACGCAAAGTTTTAAGGGCAAATGGAATTACTGGCACATAAAGAATCATCTGATCTTTCTGGTTGTTCTATTTTAGCTAACCGGAATTTTTAGCATGAAAAATTAGATTCTGAAAATATGCATAAAGACATACATAAGAGTAATCTCTGTATACGTTTCTTCAAGAAGAGTCTAGACCCTATAGGGGTAGGTTGTTTTCATCGATTTACGTTGATATGTTCCAAATTCGAGATCTAGAGAGGATCTTGAGAAGAAGCGGCTATAAAAATTGTTTTAAAAGTCAACAAACTTTTGTAAGCGCTGTATATAAAGGATTTGAGCGTTTTCCGTCGAAGTTAAGCCTGCAAGACACCTAGAAATCTGGCAGAAAGCTTATACCTCTGAATGAAAGGTTGTCAGTAGTATTGCTGAGAGACGAGAAATGTTTGTCTTTTCTCACTCAAAAGCTTTTTTAAGTAATCCTCCTGTTAATCATGTCACTCAATACGCATCTATCTTTTGCTCAGCCTGTTGGTTCTGTTGGTTCTGCGTCTACTCATCAGCCGTTAGAACAGAGGCGGAAATGTAACTTTGCGCTGCTGGTGCTGTCTATGCTTTTGGCCTGGGGAGGCTTGGGCGCGATCGCCCGCCCTGCACAAGCCCAAACCGCAGGATCTCTAACCTACGACCACGACACTGGCAATGTTCGAATAAACAACAACGCTTTTGATATTCAAACCGGCAAACTAGAAAACGCCTCTAATATTCCGCTGCCAAACGGACTACCCACGCAGGTGCAAGATAGAGTGTCTTTGCCCGTGTTCTCCGATCGGCTAGCGCCTAACAGTATTGAAATATCCCCTGATGTAAACTACGTTGAGCAGTCTGTTGGGAGGCTGTTGAGTGAGCAGCGGCCCGATGCCCGCTACGATCTGCAAACGGAGTCTTTAAAGTTCACCACTCAGTTTAATTTGGGCCACAGCCAGAACAACCACAACTATGGCGAGGGTATTCGGGTAACGGTGCTAGATGCCAATGGAGCGGTTGTTAGCCGCCAGAGCGCTTTTGTTCGAGGCGACAATGTCCGCCAAGGGCCAGATGGTCAAGATTTGCCGGATTCGGCGCGGCTAGAGGTGAGCTATGGCCCCACTGAACGAGTGGAACTGCGGGTGCTAAATATTCGCAGCAATGGAGCGGAGCCTAGTGAGTCGGGAATTTATTTCTCGCAAGACGGTGATTTTATTGTAGAAGATTTAAAAAATGGGGGAGACCGAGACTTTAATGACGGTAACTATGTGGAGCTTTCGGGTGGGCGAGGTGAGGCGACGACCCTAGAAGAGCGAGAAAACATCACTTACGAAACTCAAGTGAGCGAGGTGCCCCTAGATCCTGAGATTCGCCAAGAAGAAGTGGTTAAGACAGAGGTGATAGCAGCCATACAAGAGCCTGATGAAGCTCTGATCAAAGAAACAAGAGAGTGGGGGCGGGTGGCAGTGCCTGAGACGGTTGCTCCCCGGCTTGGCCATGCGAGCGGCGTGCGAACAGAGAATGACGAACAGCTAGTGTATAGCGAATATACGAATGAGAGTCAGTTTCGATTGGGGAGCGATGGTTTGGGAATGACCGGGCAGCTAAAGCCGCTGATTGGAAATCCGAATGTGCCGCCGACTTTGCTTTCTGGTAATTTGACCTTTAATCCGACGGTTGGCAACAACGAGGCTGGCCTAACGGGGACGCTGGGCGTAACGCAGTATTTGAATCCGACGCATCGGGTTGCTAGAGATGCGATGGGTCGTGAAATTGTAAGGGCGACGGGCAATTCTCGACAGAAGGGGCGAGGCCCACGCCTATTAGAACCCGCCGGGCTGCTGACCAATCGACGGCTTGTAGGCTATGTGCCCACACAGCCTGACCAACGGGTGCAGGGCGAACCGGTGTTTTCAACTGGGGGAATTTTTGAGCTGCCCAGCGATCAGGCGGTGGTGATTGCGCCACCCGATGCGACGAAAGTAGGGCAGGGCAATGCGGCCTATACGGACAACGTGGGCGGACTGCTAATTGAGTATGCAACCGGTGAGATCAGCTTTGTGCCGCAGTGGACAAACAGGGGCTATGCGCAGGAGTCGATTGAGCTAGCAGCAGGTGAGGCTCGACGAGTGGTGTATGCGCTGGTGCCTCAGCAGGCCGGGCAGGCGTTGAAAATGGGTCAGCGGTATGCGGTGGCTAAAGGGACGGATGGGTATGCGATCGCAGACGGAAATTTTACAATTATCTCGGCTGACCAGTATCCGCAGAACTTTGTGCAGGAAACGACTGAGGTATACGCCGTAGAAGATACGTTGGCCGCCAGAAACAACGCGGTAATAGATGTTTTCAACGGTATTCAAGGCGTCTATGCAGAGCAAGTGGGCGGCAAGCCGATTCCAACTGTCGATGTAGCGGTGCAAACTGAGGCCGATGCTCGGGTGGGCAATGAGCTGTTTCCCCTGAATACGGTGATGGGCGATGCGGGCCAGCGGGCCTACGGTAAAACGACGCGGGCAGGCGGCTTTTATCTAGGCGGTTCGCTGACAGCAGGCGTAGGCAACCAGGAAGATACGGTCAGCCGTTCGAGCGCGGTGATGGGACAGGCAATGGATGCGATACGCACTGAGCGGACGCTCAATACGTTTGTGACGCCGCTGATTCGCTGGGATGAGACGGTCTTTGAGGTTTCGAGTACTGAGCGGACATCGGGTACGGCCTTCTTTGGTATTAATCGCAATGGGGAACTGACCGATGCTCGCTTTGAGAATGATCAGCCGTCTTCTCAGCTAGTAAGTCGTACCGAGAACGGGCAAACCTCGACGGTGATTAGGGGCGAAGAAAAACTGACTGATTCGGTAACCACTGAATCAGTGGCCCTAGTGGAACCCGAGACGGCTGATCCCGATGAGACAACGACTGAGACAACAACTCGGACAGATAGCTACCCTAACTTTTCTGCGGTACGGGGCGCAGTAGCGCTAGGTGCGGTAATGAACCTGGGGAATACGCCCTGGACAACGGCGGCCAATACGGTGCGAGCGGAGCTATTTGCCAGAGATACCGTCTTTGGCCGAGGCAGTGACGGCGTGAAGACGGGCTGGCGAGCAGAAGCGGTTTTCCACCCCTTTGGCGAACAGCAGCGCGAGGCTTATCAGTATGACGAGGCGGGCGAGGTGGTGCCGGTTTATCGGACTGAGCAAGTGCTAGATGAAAAGGGTGAAGGGATGATGGCAAGTCTGCTAGATGAGAATGGCCGCGCGGTGGCAGTGGCAGTGAATCAGTTTGTGCTGGATGAAAAGGGCGATCGCGTGGCTCAGACGGTTGGGACTGGCGTGGCGAAAGGGCCGGGCCTTTATCTCAGCATCACAGATGTTAGCCAGGACGATGAGGGCGTTTTGATTGCCGGCGGATTACAGTTCTCTTTTTAGGCCAAATTCAGCGTCGCCAAATAGCAAGCTGATAGAAACAAGTAGCTAAAATTCGCTATCAGCTTGCTCCCGACTGATGTCTACTGATGTCTTTTTTCATGAACGCTGCTGTCACTCAAACAGAGGCAAGCTTCTATTCGCGGAATTCAAAAATCTAAATGTGTCTTTTTTATTAAACTTTTTCCTTAAACGTGGGGATTTCGTCCTCCGGATAGATACGCCTCAAAAGGTGTAATTTACGGGTGTGATTTACTACACATAAATAATAATAGTATGAAGATTTATTTGGGGACTTAGGCTCAATTCTCAGTGAATTTCCTTAAAATGAGCGATTTTCCGGATTTTGCTCAGTTTTTTTACGTACGTGCATCCGACTAGAGATAGTGGGCTTCATGTCACACTCAGTAATATCGCCGAGAGAAAACAATGCTTGCTTCTGCGTTGTCAAGAGAAGCGCGCTCTCAGTGAAAATATTTTTTAATTGTTCTGAGAATATGGCACTCGTAATCATCCCATTTGACATCTCTACGCCTCAAGTTGGTTTAGCCCTAAGCCGGTGCTGGCCACGGTCAATAGCAGTGTCCTTTGTCGGTAAGCTGATAACTGTGATAGTGGTAATCGGTGGGTGGGGAGTGTGTAGCCAAGAGGCGATCGCACAGTCAGTGACTGACGGCGGTGGCGATGGCAGACTGACTGTCGATAACGGTGAGGTACGCCTAGATAACAATGCCTTTGACTTTCGCACAGGGCCACTGAAAAACGAGTCGAATATCCCGCTGCCCAGTCGGCTCCCGAGAGATATTCAAGAAGGTCGGCCTCAAGAAGTTGACAGGAGCCGCCAGGCCCCCAACACGATTGAGCTGACTACCGACGTGGACTATGTCGAACAGTCTTTGGCGACGATTCTAGAACAAGCGGCTAGTGAAAATAAGTACATCTTTAATTCAGACTCTTTAGAGCTAGAGACGCAGTTTGACGTCCGCTATCGCGAGGGCGATCACAACTTTGGCGAGGGCATTCAGACCACGGTTTTTGGCCCTAACGGTGAGCAGCTTAGTCAAAAGACTATGTATGTGCGGGGCGATACCATCACCGTTGGCCCCAATAACCGGGAGCTTGCGACTCAAGACAGTACAACCGTAAAATTTGGCGCAGGCGATGTTGTCCAGCTAAGAGTGCTGAATATTCGCAAGAACGGCGAGGAGCCTAAAGAGTCGGCTATTTACTTCTCGCAAGACGGTGAGTTTGTCGTTGAAGATTTGCAAGACGGCGGCGATTTGGACTTCGACGATGGCGAATATGTTCGAATTGCGGATGGGAAAGGCAAAGTCGATACGGTAGAGACTAAAACGACGGTTGAAGATGAGCAGGAGATAACCGAGACGCCGCTGGATCCTGAGATTCGAGAAGAGGTGGTGACGTTGGCGTCAGAGACGACGACTGAGGTGGTGCAGTTTGATGAAGTAACTGAGGAATCTAGGGATTTTGGTGAGGTTAGCTTGCCGAATACGGTGGGCACCTGGCTCGGACATGCGAGCGGCGTGCGAACGGAGAACGATGAGCAGTTAATTTATAGCCGCTATACCCATGAGAGTCAGTTTCGGTTGGGTAGCGATGGCATCACGTTAACGGGCCAGCTCAAGCCGTTGATTGGCAATCCGCAGGTGCCGCCGACTTTGCTCAATGGCAATTTGAACTTTAATCCGTTTGTGGGTGATAACGAAGCTGGCTTCACGGGGACGCTGGGAATAACTCAGTACCTGACTCGGACGCATCAAGTGGCGAGAGATGTCTTTGGGAATGAAGTGGTGTCGCCTGATGGCGTTAGGCTGCTAGCGCCTGCTGGTCTGTTTACGAATCAAAAAGTGGTGGGCTATGTGCCCGATGTGCCCGCAGCGTCGGTGAGAGGTGAGGCGATCTTTTCGGCCAATGGCATTATCGATGTCCCTTCGGAGTCTGGGATCGCTATTTTGCCGCCGGATCCCGCTAAGGTGGGTCGCGGTGATTCTGCCTATACCGATAACGTGGGTGGCCTGCTGCTAGCAGATTTAGCAGGTAATGTGGTCTTTGTACCGCAGTGGAACGCCAATGGCTATTCTCAAGATGAAATTGAGCTGCCAGCAGGCGAAGTGCGACGAATTATCTATGCGCTGGTGCCGCAGCAGGCGGGGCAAAACTTAGCGCTAGGCCAGACTTATGCTGTGAGTCAGGGCGCTAATGGCTACCTTATTGAGGACGGCGGTTTTACCGTTATTTCTGCCGATCAGCAGCCGGAAAACTTTGCGCAGGAAATGGCTGAGGTGTATGCGGTGGAAGATACGCTGGCGAAGCCTAACGCCTCGACGGGTGAGTTTAATGGGATTCGAGGCGTTTATGCGCAGACGGTTGGCGGAGTGCGGGTGCCCACGGTGGATGTGACGGTGCCGACTGAGGCGGATGCGCGAGTGGGCAATGAGATTTTGCCTCAAACGCTTGCGAAAACGAGGGTGGGTCAGCCGCCGGTGATGATGAGTGCCACGCGATCGCTGGGCTTTTATCTAAACGGGGGACTGACAGCCGGAATTGGTAACCAGGAAGATAGCGTGAGCCGTTCGATTCAGACGATGGAGCAGGCGACGGATCAAATTCGCAGACTTCAGGAAGTGACCCGGTTTTCGACGCCGCTGACGCAGCGAGATCAGGTGCTAAGACGCGTGACAGAAACATCTAGTCGATCTGGGGTTGCTTTTTTTGACGTGAATGAAAACGGTGAGCTGTCGAATGCTCGCTTTGAGGGACAAGGTAACGAGAATCTTTCTCGAAATGAAGAGGAACTTGGTCGCTCGTCTACTATTGAGCGGGGTGAAGAGGAAAAAGTAACGCCCACGCCGCTGATTGAGGAGACGGTAGAAGAGGTGGCGGGGGATGTGATTGAACTCGATCAGCGTTTGGACACCGATACGAAGGGCTATGCTAATCTCTCGGCAGTGCGCGGCGAGATCGCGCTAGGTTCGGTGCTGAACTTTGGGAATACGCCCTGGACAACGGCGGCGAATACGGTGCGAGCGGAGCTATTTGCGCAGGATACGGTGATTGGTCGGAGCGATCGCAATGGGGTGGATACGGGCTGGCGAGCAGAGGTGGCGTTTCACCCGTTTGGGGAAGTGAAGCGGGATGCTTTTCGCTATGACGAGTCTGGGAGCGTGGTGCCGATTTATCGCACGGAAGCCGTCCGCGATGCGAGTGGAAACCTGCTGACGCAACTAATGACTGATGCGAGCGGCAATGAGGTTGAAGTTGCGGTGAACGACTTTGTGCTAGATGAGAACGGTGAGAAAATGATGGCCTCTGTAGGGACGGGGGTGGCGAAGGGGCCGGGCGTCTATTTCAGAATTCAGGATTTGTTTGACGACAACGAGGGCGTTGTGCTGGCGGGCGGTTTGCAATATTCTTTCTAAGCTTTTTGGGCCGATCTGGGTTTCTTTGGCTATGCGATAGTGGTAGTCGAATAGATTGGGGACTTGGGGCTGTGCCAAAAATTACGCATCTTATATATGACTTTGATGGGCTTTTGTTGGATACTGAGCCAATTTACTGCCGGGTGAATGAGATGATTGCGGCGCGGTATGGGAAGTCGTTTACGCGATCGCATCATCGAATGATTATGGGTCGTCAAGCGGTGGACTGCGCGGAGATTTTGGTACGCGAGCTGAATTTGCCGCTAACAGCAGCAGAACATTTGGCGGCTCGAAATGAGCTGATTTTTGATCTGTTGCCGGAGGCGGTGCCGATGCCGGGGGCGGTGGAAATGACGCAGCGGTTTTACGATCTGGGGATGAAACAGGCGATCGCAACTAGCTCGGCAAAAGTTACGTTTGACTTGAAAACCAAAAAACATCAGGACTGGCTGAAAATTTTTGATGCCATTGTGCTGGGCGACGATCCGGCGGTGAAGCTGAGCAAGCCCGCACCAGACAGCTTTTTGGTGGCGGCTGAGCGACTAGGCGCAGCGCCGGAAAACTGTTTGGTGCTTGAGGATTCGCCTGCTGGTGTAAGAGCAGCCAAGACGGCGGGAATGTCGGTAGTGGCGGTGCCTGCAAGCTATATGGCGCGATCGCTCTATGAGGCGGCGGATGAAATTGTTTCGGACTTAAACGCCTTCAGTTCGCCAAAATGGGGTCTTCCTAGCTAGCGCTTGTTTTCTAGCCTTACTGCTTTTTACCGGAATTAAGAGAGTCTGAGAGAAAGAAGCAAAGCCCCGATCCTTTAGGTCGGGGATGTAGTCTCGCGTCTCTCAGATGAGTGTTAACGAATAATCGGTGTGTCTTGCTTAGCCAAGAACTCTCTAACGGCTTGGCGGATCAAAGCGTTTATCGAAATCTCCTTAGCCTCTTTCAGCTTTGTCAAAGCTTCATGCTCTTCGCCTGAGAATCGTACGTTTAAGGCTTTCATTAGCGCTATAATGATACTACTTTCGCACTATAGCATTTTGAAGCAGCGTTATCGCTACCGCTTATATCCGACCCCTTTGCAGGCTATCAGCCTAGCTCAGTTGTTTGGCTGTACGCGAGTAGCTTGGAACGATGCTTTAGCCGAATGCCAAAGGTTGTATGGGAAAGGAGGGAAGTATCCCGGATCTGCTGCGCTAATGCGGTCATTAACTGCAACGAAGAAAACGACTGAGCGAGCTTGGTTGTCTGATGTATCGTCAGTTCCTTTGCAGCAGTCGCTAAGAGATTTAGACGTTGCGTTTCGCAACTTCTTTGACTCGGCGACTGGTAAACGCAAAGGGCCAAAGGTGCGAATGCCGCGATTCAAAAAGCGCAGCAATACCCAGTCAGCTAGGTTCAATCCTAATGCCTTCAAAGTTGCTGGCAAGCTGCGTTTAGCCAAGATTGGCAACGTCAAAGTTAAGTGGAGCCGTGCGCTACCTTCTGAGCCATCTTCTGTGACGGTGATTAAGGATGCAGCGGGGCGATACTTTGCGTCTTTTGTCGTAGAAGTCGAAGCAACGCCGCTGCCCTGGGTAGACAAAGCTATCGGCGTAGATTTGGGGGTGACAACCTTTGCGACGTTGGACGACGGCACGAAGGTGGATGCGCCAAAGCCGCTGAGGCGATATCTCAAAAAGCTAGCCAGGCGACAGAGCAAGCTGGCTAAATGCGAGAAAGGTAGCAACCGGCGTAAGCGGGCTGTGCTGGCCGTCGCAAAAGTCCATGCTCGTATTAAAGATATTCGCACCGATTTCCTGCACCAGTTGAGTACTAAGCTGATTCGAGAGAACCAATCGATTAGCCTAGAAGATCTCAACGTGTCGGGAATGCTGCGAAATCATTGTCTAGCCAAAGCAATCAGCGATCTAGGTTGGCGCACTTTTAGAACCATGCTCGAAGCGAAAGCCGAGATGTATGGCCGTGACGTCTTCGTAATCAGCCGGTGGGAGCCAACTTCGCAGACCTGCTCTAGCTGCGGTGAGAAAACATTGCAGAAAAAAGCAGGCATGGAAGGACTAAAGATTCGAGAGTGGTTGTGTTCCAATTGTCGCACTCACCATGACCGCGACGTGAATGCTGCGAAGAATATTAAAGTGGCGGGTGGGCAGCTCGACACTCAAAACGGATGTCGGAGGGCGCGGAAGTCTAGAACGCTAGCGGTGCCCGGTGATGCGTCTAGCCAACCGTGCGAAGTACAGCTTAGTTTGTGCCTCTAGCCGGAGAATCCTCTTGCTTCAGCTAGGGGAGCATGTCAATTCGCTTTACTGCTTTTTCCTAGCTTTGCACTTCTTCCTGATTTTAGTTGTTTTTGTAAAATCCTTAGGGGCGGACTTTCCAGTTAAAGCCATCAGTGAATACAACAGTAATAAGACCGTCATGCAACTGTTTGCATCAAAACAGCCGCGAATTCACGGAAAGTGAATGAACTCATGACAGGATGCTACTAGCTCAGTGAAGGTTATGACTCGTTTTTCTTTTTGTTTGAATCGGCTTTTGCTAGTTCTATCTGCGCTTGCTTTCGGCATTTGTTCCCTAGCGGTCATTCTGTTTTTCTTTGTTGTAGATCCAAATGCCTTTGCCTTTGATGAAACCTCTTAGGTCTTCCGGGGCTGTAAAACCCCAGAGGTTTTCTGGGGCTGTAAAACCCCAGAGGTTTTCTGGGACTGTAGTGGCGGTTTTGAGTGAATAGCGTTTTCGATCCTTGAGTAGGTTCATCGTTCCCCGTAGTTGGCTCAACTGCGGGGATTTTCTTGGGAGCGCTTGGGTTAGCAGAGGTAGTCTTGCAGCGCTTTTACGGTGAGCTGGTTGTCTTTGAGAGATTGGATAGCGGATAGGGTGGCTCTGGCTCCGGCGATGGTCGTGACAGTGGGAATTTTGTGTTCGAGAGCGGTGCGGCGGATGATGCGGTCATCTACCTGGGCGGTTTCGCCAATGGGCGAGTTGATGATGAGCTGGATCAGATCGTTTTTAAGCGCGTCGCCAACGTGAGGACGACCTTCGTGGATTTTGAGGGTGCGCTCTACAGGAATACCGGCTGCTCTTAGGGTGTCATAGGTGCCGCTAGTAGCCAGAAGGCTAAAGCCAAAATCGGCGAAGCCTCGGGCGATAGGGACAACATCAGGCTTGTCTCGGTCGTTGACGGAGATAAAGACCACGCCAGACTGGGGGAGTTCTTGGGCGGCGGCGAGTTCGGCTTTGGCGTAAGCCTGACCAAAGCTGGTATCAATGCCCATAACTTCTCCGGTAGAGCGCATTTCGGGGCCGAGCAGAATGTCGGTGCCAGGGAATTTGTTGAAGGGAAGAACGGCCTCTTTGACGGAGACGTGAGTGGGAATGATTTCTTCGGTGAAGCCGAGTTCTTTGAGCGTTTTGCCAGACATGACGCGGACGGCGATTTGAGCTAGGCGAGCGCCTGTGGCTTTGGAGACAAAGGGGACGGTGCGCGAGGCGCGAGGATTGGCTTCGATGATGAAGACTTTGTCGCCTTGAATGGCGTACTGAATGTTCATTAAGCCGATGACTTTGAGCCGTTTGGCGAGCTTGAATGTCCAGTCGCGGATGGTGGCTAGGGCGGCTTCGGACAGATTGACGGTGGGGAGGGAGCAGGCCGAGTCGCCGGAGTGGATGCCCGCTTGCTCGATATGCTCCATAATGCCGCCGATGACCGCATGGCCCGTATGATCGCAAACGGCGTCTACATCTACTTCGACGGCGTTTTGCAAAAATTTGTCGATGAGGATGGGCTGGTCGGGATCTACCTGGACAGCGGTGGTCATATAGCGCTTGAGGGCGGTGTCGGAATAGACGATTTCCATAGCGCGGCCACCGAGGACGTAGCTAGGTCGAACGACGACGGGGTAGCTGATTTTTTGGGCGATCGCCAGTGATTCTTCATAGCTACGGGCGATGCCGTTGGGAGGCTGACGGATATCTAGCTCGCGCAGCATTAGCTCGAAGCGCTCGCGATCTTCGGCGGCGTCAATGGAGTCGGGAGAGGTGCCCCAGATTTTAGTTTTGATCGAAGAATTAGGGTCAGCGGCGGCTTTGTCTAGATATTCCTGAAGGGGAACGGCGAGTTTAAGCGGGGTTTGGCCGCCGAATTGAACGATCACGCCGTCGGGGTTTTCGGCTTCGATGATGTTGATGACATCTTCTTTGGTGAGAGGTTCGAAGTAGAGGCGATCGCTCGTATCGTAATCAGTCGAAACCGTTTCGGGGTTGGAGTTCACCATGATGGTTTCATAACCGTCGGCCTGAAGGGCAAAAGAGGCGTGACAGCAGCAGTAGTCAAACTCAATGCCCTGGCCAATGCGGTTGGGGCCACCGCCCAGAATCATGACCTTGCGGCGATCGGAGGGAAGAACTTCGCTCTCTTCTTCGTAGGTGGAGTAGTAGTAGGGCGTGTTGGACTCGAACTCAGCGGCGCAGGTGTCTACCATTTTGTAGACGGGGATGACGTCTAGTGACTTGCGATAGGCGCGAACTTTGTCTTCGGTGGTTTTGGTGGCAAAAGCAATTTGGCGATCGCTAAACCCTTCCTTTTTAATCGCCAGCATCTGCGCCTGGGTGATCTCCTTAAGCGGCGTGCGCTTGATGAATTTTTCGACGACCAGCAGCGATTTGAGCTTGTCTAAAAACCAGATATCAATGGCGGTGAGATCGTAGATTTCTTCGACGGTAAGGCCAAGCTGCATGGCATGGCGAATGGCGAAGATGCGTTCGGGATGAGGACGGCGCAAATCGGCGCTAACCTGAGAAATGGTGGGCAGCTTTTCAGGGCCGTCGCAGCCCCAGCCTGCTCTTCCGATTTCGAGCGATCGCAACGCTTTTTGAAAAGACTCAGTAAAGGTGCGACCAATCGCCATCGCTTCGCCGACCGACTTCATCTGAGTCGTGAGCGTCGATGAGGAACCGGGAAACTTCTCAAAGGCAAAGCGCGGCACCTTCGTTACCACATAGTCAATCGTTGGCTCAAAGCTCGCTGGCGTCTTTTTGGTAATATCGTTAGATATTTCGTTAAGGCGATAGCCGACGGCCAGCTTAGCGGCAAATTTGGCAATGGGGAAGCCGGTGGCTTTAGAAGCAAGCGCAGAGCTACGTGAAACCCGAGGATTCATTTCGATGACGATGAACTCGCCATTCTCGGGGTTGACGGAAAACTGGATGTTAGATCCTCCTGTTTCTACGCCAATTTCGCGAATAATTTTGATGGAGGCGTCGCGAAGGCGCTGATATTCTTTGTCAGTAAGCGTTTGAGCCGGAGCAACCGTAATAGAATCGCCCGTGTGAACGCCCATCGGATCGACGTTTTCGATAGAACAGATAATAACAACGTTGTCTGCTAAATCGCGCATGACTTCTAGCTCGTACTCTTTCCAGCCAAGCAGTGACTGCTCGATCAAAATTTGAGACAAGGGGCTAGCGTCCAGGCCAGAACGAGAGATAGTCTCGAATTCTTCCTGGTTGTAGGCGATGCCACCGCCGCTGCCGCCCATCGTAAAGGCAGGACGGATAATCAGCGGATAAGAGCCAATTTCTTCGCCGATCAGTTTGGCTTCTTCCATCGTTTCGGCAAGCCCCGAAGGGCAAACGCCGACGCCAATTTTAATCATGGCTTCTTTGAAAAGCTTGCGGTCTTCGGCTTTTTCAATAGCTTCTAGCTTCGCCCCGATGAGTTCTACGCCGTATTTTTCAAGCACACCGCTTTTGGCGAGCTGTACGGCTAGATTGAGCGCAGTTTGACCGCCCATCGTTGGAAGCAGCGCGTCGGGGCGTTCCTTCTCAATGATCTGCTCGAGTAAAGGAGCGGTGAGCGGCTCTATATAGGTGCGATCAGCAATATCTGGATCGGTCATGATCGTCGCTGGGTTGGAGTTGACCAAGACAACCTCATACCCTTCCTCTCTCAACGCTTTGCAGGCTTGGGTTCCAGAATAGTCAAACTCACAGGCTTGGCCAATCACGATCGGGCCGGAGCCAATCAGCATTATCTTTTGGAGGTCATTTCGACGAGGCATAGAACACCAAACTCAATAAATCCCACTCATTCTAAAGGCTTTTTGTCTGCTTTTCAGGTTCTTAGCCCATGGGCAGATTGTCGTTTGGGTCGTTAAGGCTAGTTGTCATGATCAAGAAGTTACGGAATTAACAACTCGAATTAGTACTGTCCATTGAAATACGGCTCGCTTTAATGGTAGTTATTATCAATAGTAACTTCACCGTTTGACCATCACTATGAAAGCAACTCGACGACGACTCTGGGGTCTCTCACTATTTCTCCTACTAGGCATCGCCGCCTGCCAGGGCGACTCAGGGGATGAAAAGGTCGTTAATGTATATTCGGCACGTCATTACGATGTGGACGAGCAGCTTTACGACGAATTTGAGGACAAGACGGGGATCGAGGTGAACATCATTGAAGGGAAGCCGGATGAGCTGATTGAGCGGATTGTAAATGAGGGCGATCAGAGTCCGGCGGACGTGTTTGTGGCTGTAGATGCGGGCCGACTGTGGCGAGCGCAGGAGGCGGGGATTTTTCAGCCGGTAAACAGTGAGGTGCTCAATGCAGCGGTGCCCGAAAGTTTGCGGGAGCCGAGCGGTCAATGGTTTGGGTTGACGACGCGGGCGCGCGTTCTGGTGTACAACCAGGACAAAGTAAAGCCGGAAGAGCTTTCGACCTATGAAGATTTGGCTAGTTCGAAATGGAAGGGGCGGGTGTGTGTGCGCAGCTCTAGCAATGTGTATAACCAGTCTTTGCTAGGATCGATGGTGGAGTCTATTGGCCCTGAAGCGACGGAGGCTTGGGCAAAAGGACTCGTGGCCAATTTTGCTCGACAGCCGGAAGGGGGCGATGTCGATCAAATTAAGGCGGTGGCTTCGGGGCTTTGTGATGTAGCGATTGTGAATCACTACTATTGGGCGCGGTTGAAAAAAGATGCAGAAGAGTCGAAAGAGATTGCCAACACCGCTGTCTTTTTTCCAAATCAGAAAGATAGGGGAACGCATATCAACATCAGTGGGGCGGGCTTGGTGAAGAGTGCGCCGCATCCTGAAAATGGGATTGCTTTTATGGAGTTTTTAGTGACGCCTGAGGCGCAAAAAGTATTTGCCGATGGCAATAACGAGTATCCGGTGATAAAAGGCGTTGCGCTCGATCCGGTGGTTGCTGAGCTAGGTGACTTTAAGGTCGATCAGACCAATGTGGAGGCTTATGGGC
This sequence comes from Phormidesmidales cyanobacterium, assembly GCA_038260205.1. GTDB lineage: Bacteria > Cyanobacteriota > Cyanobacteriia > Phormidesmidales > Phormidesmidaceae > Phormidesmis. Next base: position 38,579 of record JBBSOB010000002.1, on the reverse strand, counting down.
GAAATAATCCGGTGGTGAATGAGATTGTGGATCGGGTGGGGTGGAAATAGGACGCGATCGGTAGGGGCGTGGTTTGGCCAGATCCCGGTATGACCAGATTCCGGCTTGACCATGCTTCCAGATATGAAATGAACATTTTTGTTTAATGGCTTTTTGAGTTAGCTCCTACTATGACGTCTGTAGATCCTGTTCTTTGTTGTCGCAATATTACTAAGCGGTTTGGTGCGGCGACGGTGGCCGTTGATGACGTGAGTTTTTCGCTGAATGAGGGCGATTTGCTGGGGTTGCTAGGGCCGTCGGGCTGTGGAAAAACGACGCTGCTAAGGTTGGTCGCTGGATTTGAGCGTCCTGAGAAAGGAGAGATTGAGCTGGCCGGGCAGACGATTTGTGGCGGTGGGCAGTGGGTGCCGCCGGAGCGACGACGGGTGGGAGTGGTGTTTCAGGACTATGCGCTGTTTCCCCATTTGAATGTGGCTGAAAATGTGTCGTTTGGGCTGAAGCAGCTTTGCCGACGTGGGGAATTAGCGAAGCCGCAGATTAAGTCTTTGGCGAGTGAGGCGATCGCCCTGGTCGGACTTTCTAAAATGACTCGGCGCTATCCGCATGAGCTTTCGGGCGGGCAGCAGCAGCGGGTGGCGTTGGCGAGGGCGTTAGCGCCTAGGCCGCCGTTAGTTTTGCTAGATGAGCCGTTTAGCAATTTGGATGTGCAGGTGCGGCTGTATTTGCGGCAGGAGGTGCGCGATATTTTGAAGAATATTGGGGCGTCTGGAATTTTTGTGACGCACGATCAGGAAGAGGCGTTGGCGATCGCAGATCAAGTCGCGGTGATGAATGAAGGGCGGCTAGTGCAGCTAGATAAGCCAGAGGCAATCTATCAGCACCCGGCTTCGCGGTTTGTGGCTGAGTTTGTGACGCAGGCAAATTTTGTAAAAGCGGTAAAAAGTGGCGATCGCTGGGAAACGGTACTAGGTAGAGCGCGAGGTATTCCGGGCGAGGGCGATTTGATGGTGGGTCAAGAGGATTTGAAGCTGACGATAGATGAACAGGGCGATTGCCTGGTGCAGGGGCGGCAGTTTCTAGGCCGAGAATATCAGTATTCTTTGCTGATGCCGTCCGAACAAATTTTGCAAGTGCGGACGGCGGCGAGTCAGCGGCTGTCGGTGGGAGATCGAGTAAGTGTTCGATTAGACTGCGAGCGAGTGCGCTTTTTCCCCAAGGAAGGTGAGCCGATTGTACTGGGCCGACGGCAGAATCTGGCTGTCTGAGTTGGCCGTACATAATTTGAGCGCATGTCTTCTAACTTACTAGCTGAGAGCCTAACAACAGCTCACGACTTCCTCATACTTTAAGCCTAAGATCTTAGATGTGAGGAGAAAGTACAAGGACAAGAGGTAAATTCTCATGGTGCTTCAGCTAATGACAACTCAACAACTTCTAAAAGAATATGAACAGGGCGATCGCTCTTTTGCAAACACTTCTCTGCGCGGCATCTCGCTGATTGGAAAATATTTAGTCGGTACCGACTTTAGTCTTTGCGATCTCAGTGGCGCAGACCTTAGCCGCAGCGATCTTAGCCAGACTAACCTTACCAGCGCAAATCTGACAGGGGCCGAACTGGTAAACACCAACTTCGCGGGGGCTAACCTTCAGGCCGTCAACTTCATCGGAGCCAACTTGCAAACAGCTAATCTGGCTGGCGCAGATCTCACAGGCGCTGATTTACGATCGGCTAATTTGAGCGGTGCTAACTTGAGTGGCGCTAATTTGTGTGAGGCTAAACTAAGTTCAGCGCTGTTCAAAGATGCGAATCTGACGGGTGCCCAGCTCCAAGTCGAGGACTTGGAAGCCACCTGCTGCGAAGGTGCCATTCTCGATCACTTAAATATGGAGGGAGCCTGCAAGATGCAGCTAGAGTCACTAGATTGGGTATCTTGGGGGGCCAGTAAGCGCGAACCTTCACACAGCTAGAACACCGTTAGGACGCAGTTAAAGCTGCGCTGGCAAACGTAACTGGCAAACGTAATATGAGTGATTATCTACGAGCGGGATAGAGAATATCTGTCCCGCTCATTAGATTAGCGTCTATCGCTTAGTCTCTATCTTTGAGAACGCAGCTCTCCTAGTACTTCTAAAGCAACGTCCTGTTCTTTTTGAAGCTGACAGTCGTCCCCCCAGCACAGTCGCTGGTGTCGTAGCGCCACCTCAACTTTTTGAACCCAGTCAGGGGGCAAATCAACCGCTTCAACGTTGCTTTGCATAATGATATCTGTGATAGAGAGAATGCCCAATAGCTGGCCGTCTTCAACGACTGGAGCACGCTGTAGCTCTTCTGTGGCAAAACGTTTGGCGACATCGCGTAAGCCTAGTGTTGGCTCAATGCTAGTGCAACTGTGTTCCATAATTTCGCAAACCATCGTGCGTAGCGGGTCTGCGCTTTTGGCCATCACCTTATATACGATGTCTTGTTCGGTGACGATGCCATAGTTTTTGCCCTGAACAACTGGCTCCACAATGAGCGATCGCACCTGATTTGCTTGCATCAGAGCGATCGCCTGCGTCACCTTAGCAGAGCTTCTAATTGTACAGACATCGGTTGTCATAATATCGGCAGCAGTTAGCATCACAAATCTCCTTGTAGGAAGTTACAGATAACGTAAACAAGCATCACGGACATAGCGTCACGGACATAGCGTCACGGACATAGCGTCACGTTTTTTGAGTTGTTAGCCGCTCAGCCATCTCCATGTCTTCTAGCACGCGCCAGGCTAAGTCGGATTCTTGTTCAATTCGAGCGTCTTCATCGTCCACAATGCGGGCGTTTTGCAGGGCCTCGTGAATGCGTCTAGAGAGTTCGTCGCGCGGCGGTGCGGGCAAGCTGCCCTTATCCAAAATGTCGGTCACCGAGACAATGCCCAACAGTTGCTTGTCGTCCATGACCGGGGCGCGGTTTACGTTTGCCTCGGCCAGCCGCTGAGCCGCTTCTCGAATTGTGGTTTCAGGCGAGAGACAAACGCAGGGATACTGCATAACGTCGCCCACCCAGACAAATCCGGGGTTAGCTCCTGATGCGATAACGTCATACACGATGTCTTTTTCGGTAATCATCCCGTACGATACTTCTGGCCCTAGTTGTTCGACCACGAGCGATCGCACGCGCTTTGCTCGCATTATCCACATCGCATTGGCAATTGTTGTAGAAGTACGAACAACTACCACCGGTTTGGTCATAATATCGCTAACGGTCAACATGAGAACGCTCCTTTGCTCCGTTTCAATTTATTCGATTGGCTCGCGTTGCCGTATCGCTTGCCCTATTTAAAGTTGCGATCGCCTGTTGCTATGAATGGTCTGAACTCATCCACACGGGGCGTCGGTAGGTTTTCAAAAACTGCTCAATTGTTCTTACCGCATGGTCACCGCCTCGCTGCGTAGTAGAAGAGAGTTCTTCGCCTTCAGCAACGCTTTCGATAGGCACCTGTAAGAACCAAGCCTGCGGTTCGCGGCCGTACATCTGCTGAGAAAGATCTAACAGCGATCGCGGGTTGCACGTATGGATATCTTTGACGGCCAATGCCCGAAACATTTGACTGCCTTGCTCAATCGGATCGATTTGAGTTGTACTCGCGCGGCTAGAGTCACTGCAGGCACTCACAAAAATGACGTAATCGGTTGTGGCAATATCGTGAACGAGATCTTCGGTGAGATGCGGTACCGCAATAGACCTAGTCGATGGAAGCTGCCAATCAGCCACAGTATTTGCAACAAATGGCCCCACCGCATCGTCTCCTCGCAGCTCGTTACCATATCCAATAATTAAAAAACAAGACTTACGTATTGATGTAGGTGCCGTTCCGAGAACGGGACGAACCATGGTTGAATAAGTCATGAATAATCTCCTTAAGGGACTGCTTTCATCTATCACGTTAAAAAATAAGTGTGATTAAGTTGTGTGTTTTCACCTAAGTCATGTGTGTTTTTATCATGTTGATCCTCATATTTTCACCATATTTGTGTTTTGAGTGCTACCGCTCTGGGTGCTATTACTCTGGGTAGCGGGTGGGGCTGCTGGGGCGATCGCCCGCTCGCGAACCACCATCACTGAGCAAGCAGCATGGCGCACCACGTAGCTAACGATATTATCGGCAGTTATTTCCCCAATTCCCCAGCATTCTCGACCACCTATCACGACTAAATCGGCCTCTTCCAGCTTCGCAAAATCGCAGATGACCGAGCCAGGTACACCCAGCGTCATTTGCACAAACCTAACTGGCACACCCGCTGCGATCGCCTGAGAAGAATAGCGAGCCATAAAGGGATAGGTATCAGAAGCCAAATGATAGTCACTCGTCGAAACTAGTAGGCTAAGCACGATCAGTTGTGCGGTGGCATCGGCGCTCATCGCTTGAGCAGCAGCTAGCGCCCTTCTAAACACAAATCCCGAAGGCATTTCAGGATTAAGCGCAACGATCATTTTTTTAGGCATGTCCCTGTCCTCATTAATTTCCGTCGATGGCCGCTAAAATTTTGTTTCGCCCTATTTACAGCGGCTTTATTTCTTTGCGCCATCCTTTACCGGTTTAGGACAAGATATTGAGAATGCTGTGAATGTTGAACAGGAAGCGCTAGCTTTGGGCAGAGATATCAGGCGCTCAATCAAACCTATGCCGTTCGGGTGAGCACAAGCGTTATCAGCATTTGTACAATCGAATACTGCCTATGGCTCCGGCCTCAATCAAATCTGTTTCGACTGGGTGAATGAGACTGCTGTGAGACTTCTGCTAGTAGATGATGACGAACCGTTGATGGAGGCTTTATCTAGCCGCCTTAGCGACCAAAGGTACGCAATTGACATTGCCACCAAAGGCGACATCGCCTGGGAGTTTATCTCACTGTTCACCTACGATTTAGTCGTGTTAGACCGGATGCTACCCAACCTTGATGGGGTGAGTCTCTGCCAAAAACTGCGCGCTCAGGGCCACAGCATGCCGATTTTGATGCTGACGGCCCGAGGCGACAATGCTGACGTGATTGACGGACTCAATGCTGGCGCCGACGACTATGTGGTCAAACCCTTCGACTTCGATCAGCTGGTTGCTCGAATTCATGCGCTTTTGCGACGCAACCGAGAAACCTTGCCGCCTATCTTGAAATGGGGCGATTTAAGTCTTAATCCAGATACGCTGGAAGTGGTCAATGGCGATCGCCCTTTAAGTTTGACGCCCAAAGAATACGCGATACTAGAGCTGCTGCTGCGAAATAGCAACCACGTTTTTACCGTAGACGCCATTATTGATAGCATTTGGACGTTTGATCAGCCTACGAATAGTGCGGTTAGAACCCATATTAAAGGTCTGCGGCAGAAGCTAAAGGCGGCAGGTGTGCCTACCAGCATGATTGAAACCGTTTACGGCGTGGGCTACCGGCTGACGATGCCTCCTGCCGAGATCGCCACGTTTTCGGCACAGACAGCAGAGGCTTCAGAAGCGTCAGAGGTGGCAGCGGCAACGGCAGAGGCAGCAGAGGCGGCGCGGAAAAAGACCTCAGCGAGCATGGCTGAAGCCACTAAAAATTTTAAGGTTGCCATTAATGAACGAATCGCTGTTTTGAACCGTGCAGCAACGGCTTTGAAGGCCGATGAGCTGTCGGATGAGCTACATCAGCAGGCTAGTTCGTCGGCGCACAAGTTGGCGGGCGCACTAGGAAGTTTTGGCTTTCCTAAAGGGTCTGTTTTGGCCAAAGAAATAGAAGGCTTTCTAAATGATGAGGCGCTTTTTACACCCGCCGCGAAACAGAGTTTTCAAGAGACTCTCAAGGCTCTACGGCAGGTAGTGTACGAACAAGATGTCCCTCCAGATGAAACGGTTTTAGCGTCTGGCCAGTTGGCGTCAGATCAGATAGCGTCTCAGTTGGCGTCAGGTCAGGTAGCGTCTACTGATTTATCGCTAGCGGTTGGTAGCTGGCCGTTACTTTTGATTGTCGGTGAGGAGGACGCATCTACCCAGGCGATCGCCAAAGCAGCGACGGCCTGCCATTTGATCGCGGCGATCGCTACTTCATTTTCACAGGCCAAAGCGATCATTGAAGCCGACGATCCGGCCATTCTCCTGTTAAATTCACTGTCCGTTTCGAGTGAGTCGCTAAATATTTTAGAAAGGCTGCATCATCAAGTTCCTTCGCGACCGATTGTGGCGATCGCAGATCCCCAAAGCCTGACCGAACGCCTCAATATTATCCGCCGAGGTGCCGACACGCTGTTACCCGCTAGCTTGACACCTTCCCAGGCGATCGCGGCGGTTAGTGGGCGGCTTAAGCAAACGGGCGCGGGCGCAAAAGTGTTGATTGTCGATGACGATCCCCATATTCTCCAGAAGATCCAAATTGGTCTGGCACCCTGGGGCTTTGAGATTAGTACGCTTGACAATCCCCATGAATTTTTAACGGTTTTAGACGAAGTGAATCCCGATCTACTCGTATTGGATGTAGAAATGCCCGAAGTCAATGGCCTAGAGCTATGTCAGGCTTTGCGCAGCGAGCCGCGCTGGAACCGCCTTCCCGTTATATTTCTCACGGTTCATCAAGACGCTAAAATTCGGCATCGGGCCTTTGCGGTTGGCGCAGATGACTATATCGAAAAGCCAATTATCGGCACAGACTTGGCAAACCGCATTCTCAACCGCCTAGGCCGATCGCGCGCTATGCAGCCATAACACCTGCCGAACCCGAAGTTGGGAGCGTCTCCCCACAAAAACCTCAATTTTTGATAGTAGTTTGTAGACAGCTCAAATTTCATTATGCGTATAGAACATTCCGGGGAAGAACTAAAGCGTCAATACGAGCGATCGCAAATTCTTTCGGATATGACTCTCAAGATTCGTCAGTCTTTGGCGCTTAATGACATTCTCAAAACGGCAGTAACTGAGGTAAAACAGTTTCTTCAGTCGGATCGGGTGATGATTTTTGAACTTAAGCCGGAGGGTTCGGGGACGGTTGTGCAAGAAGCGGTTAGTGATGGATGGACCAAGACTTGGGGCCATGATCTGTTTGATCCTTGTTTTAAGAACAACTTTGTCGAACGGTATCGTCATGGTCGAATCAGCACCATCGAAGATGTTGATCGAGCGGCGCTGCGATCTTGTCATGCAGATTTCCTCAAGCAGTTTGAAGTTCGAGCTAATTTAGTTGTTCCTATTTTACAACAGCATTCGCTTTGGGGACTGTTGATTGCGCATCAGTGTGATCGCCCTCGGCATTGGACGCTGATGGAGATAGAGCTGCTGCGCCAAATCGCCGACCAAATTGGCATTGCCCTGTCACAGTCTCAAAGGCTCAATCAGCTTGAGCAGCAAGTCGCCGCGCGAACCGCCGAACTCTCTGCTGCTAACGTTCAGCTTCAGCAGGAAATTGAGGAGCGCCGTCAAATAGAGCGATCGCTCCGTCAAAGCGAAGAACGATTTAGAACCTTAGTCGATAATCTTCCTGGTGCCATCTACCGCTGCCTATTCGACTCAGATCGAACAATGTTGTTTTTAAGTAGTGCCATTACCGAGATCTCGGGATATCCGGCTGCCGACTTTGTTCAAAATCAAGTTCGAGCCTTCCGAAGCATTGTCCATACTGATGACAGAACGCGGGTGCGGCAAGAAATCGGAGCGGCGATCGCCCAAAAAAGGCCCTATAGCATCACCTACCGAATCGTGAATGCGCAGGGCGATCTGCACTGGGTCGCCGAAAATGGACAAGGCATCTTTTCCCATCATGACGAACATAGTGACGATTCCAGCGCCGAACTGCTCTATCTAGACGGCGTCATTCTAGACATTACAAAGCAGCGGCAGGTAGAACAGGCCCTGCAAGCGAGTGCAGCCCAGCTTCGCCTAACCACCGATACCTTGCCCGCTTTAATCGCCTATGTTGACAATCAACAACACTACCAATTTGTCAACAAAACCTACGAATTGTGGTACGGCATCGCTAAAAAAGACATTATCGGCAACGCCATTTGTGACCTGCTAGACGAAGATCTTTACCAACAGGTTAGACCTGCCATAGAGCAGGCGCTATCTGGAAAAAGAACAACTATTGAAACCAAAATCAAATTTAAAGATAAAGTAACGCGCTACGTGAGTGAAACCTACATCCCTAATATCAACGCTGAAGGAGAGGTCAATGGCTTCTTTTTTCTGGGCAGCGATGTGAGTGAGCAAAAAGAAATGGCACAGATGAAAGACGAGTTTATCTCGGTAGTTAGCCACGAACTTCGAACGCCGCTCACCTCTATTTACGGCTCTCTAAAATTGCTAAAAACCACTACAGAGAGCAGCTTCTCTGAAGACGATCTGGGCATTCTCAACATTGCAATTAGCAGCTCAGAGCGCTTGATTCGATTGGTCAACGATATCCTTGACTTGGAAAGAATAGAGTCGGGTAAAGTGACGCTTGTCAAACAATGTTGCAGCGCCGGTGATCTGCTCTATCAAGCGGCAGAAACTATGACAGCACAAGCTGAAGAACAAGGCGTTACGATTGCGATCGCCCCAGCTTCTATAAAACTCTGGGCCGATCCCGATCATATTCATCAAACCCTCACCAATCTGCTGAGCAATGCCATTAGGTTTTCCCCGCCAGGGGCGACCATTTGGCTCAACGCCCAAGCTCATGCGCATGAGGTTTTATTTTCTGTCAAAGATCAGGGCAGGGGAATACCGACTGATAAACTAGAAACCATATTCGGACGGTTTCAGCAGGTAGACGCCTCTGATTCGCGAGAAAAAGAAGGGACGGGTTTGGGTTTAGCAATCTGCCATGATATTGTCAGCGAGCATGGCGGACGAATTTGGGCTGAGAGTGTGTTAGGCCAAGGAAGCACCTTTTATTTCACATTGCCCATCGAACTAAAACGATTATAGGAAAATGACTGCTAGATTTATACTTATTATTGACGATGATCCTGCCATTTTACAAAGTGCCAAGCTCAGTTTAGAGCGAGCGGCAGGCTGGAAAGTTGCGATCGCCAATTCAGGCGAAGCCGGTATTATCCTGGCCGAAGCCGAACAGCCCGATGCTATTTTGCTCGATGTAATGATGCCTAACACAGATGGGCTAGTCACCTTAAAAAAACTCAAAGCCGGTTCGTCAACCGGTCATATTCCCGTTATTTTTCTAACCGCGAAAACCCAGGCCTCTGATCGACATAAGTTTTACTCGGCAGGCGTTCAGGGACTGATCTCTAAACCCTTTGAGCCAGAATATTTGGCGGCTCAGATAGAAGCCTTTTTAGGGTGGTCGTGAGATCGCATCTTTAGTGGGACAAACGACCGCACGGAATCGTATCAGACAAAATCGAGGTGATGGGATTGCCGGTGTGAATTTCTAGAAGGTCTTCGGCAAAGGCTTCAAAAATGAGGCTGGTCTGAGGGGGCACCACTCGCTCAAAAAAACGTTCGGTGGTATTGGAAATTCGGACAATTTGAAACTGAGCGCTGCGGTTGAAATAGCAGCAGTGTACCAGGTTATTTTGATTGGAGATTAAATGATCGGGGGTTAAATGATCGGAGATCAAACGTAAAGGCTCTAGGCGCTTGCTTTTCGTGCGTTTATCTTTGGTTATGGACATGTGACTCGCGCTCTCAACTATCGGGTTTATCAGTACTGGGTCTAGTTAGTATCGGGTTTATCAGGCTTGAGACAAACTCTGACACGGCTCAAGCCTCTCTCAACCTAGTTTAAATGTAATGAAATAACATAGCGATCTTGTGGGGGATTTCAGAAAACCGTTTTTAGCATCAGTTCTAACTAACCTAAGCTTCCCTCACAAGATCCTCATATCCTCTTTCTACGCGCCAACTGGCATCCATCTCTGGTTTGACGGTATTAGGCAGCGGTTGTAGAGGTCTCCCTGACTTTTTCAGGCAGCGCTTCAGTGGCATGATGCACGACCATTACCGAGCAAGTAGCGCGGTGCATCACATAGCTGCTAACGCTGCCGATCAAAAATTCGTTGAGTCCTCTGCGCCCGTGACTGCCGACAATAATCAGATCGATGTTATCGGCTTTAGCGCGATCGCAAATAACCCGTCCTGGCTCGCCACTGACCTGAACAAATCTAGCCTCCACGCCTGTATCCATCGCCTGCTTGCACCAGCTAGCGAGCATTTCTCGCCCTTTTTCCTGATACTCTCTACATTCTTCTTGATAAACCTTCCAAGCCGTGTCGTCCATCGCCATCGGATAGCCCGTAACCATGGGAGAATACGGCATCGACATCATGTAGTTATAGCTGGGCGTTAAAACGCTGAGCAACGTGAGCTTGGCCCTAGTCGCTTGAGCTAGTGCGAGTGCCCGATCAAATAGATCAGTGCAAGTTTCACTCGTATCTAAAGCAACCAAAATTTTGTTAAACACGGATAATATTCTCCTTGACTGATATTTCTCTGGCTGATATTTCTCTGGCTGATATTTCTCTGGCTGATATTTCTCTTACATGTCTCAGCGTAAAGCTATCTTTTGAAGAAATTGTGAGGAAACATATCTGGAATGGCTAATTTTTTTAGCCTCCACATTAGGCCACGAGTTCAAGGCTTAAGTCCCCCTTATTGGGCCTTTGGAATCCGTTTAGTATTGACAGTTTGCGTTCATTTGGTTTGCGCTCATTCGGTCTGCGTTCATTGGGTCTGCACGGTAGAGAAAATCGTAGGATTGCTCAAAAGTTTTGCTGTGGACTATTTTCTCGCGAGTCGTCCAATTAATTTTTTCACTGCGTTCAAGTATTTTGAGCAAGCGAGTAACGGTCACCCGCGTAGAGCCGATAGACTCAGCAATCTCTTGATGCGTGAGCTTCAGCAGAATCCGGCGACCGCCAGGTATGGCTTCGCCAAATGCATTCGCTAGCCAGCAGATAAACTGAAGCAATCGCAGCTCGGAGTGACGGCAATAGGCAATTCGAAGCAGGTCATTAAACTGACGCGTGTGGGTTAGCCAGACCGCTTTCGAGTAGCTATAGTTGTGGCCTAAGTACTCAGCGGTCACTGCCGTCAGGCACTGCATTTCGTAGGGATGGGTGGGGGTAATGGCGGAGCTGCTCCCCTGAAGAATTGCGTTGCCGACGATATCTCCTCCAGTCCAAAAGCCCAGTGGTACAGGGTCGCCTTCAGGGTTCCAGGTCAGCGATCGCACATATCCTGAATGAATTCGCCACAGTCCGCCATCGCTACGATACTGTAGGTTTTCATGACGCTTGAAGCGAGAAAGCTGCGGCTGCGGAAACGCTATAATCGGGCCTTTAGAATGGTTTTCGGCCTGCGCAAGCGGCCTGTCAATAGAGTGAGAGAGCGTAAATGTCATGAGACTTCTAGCCAGTGAAAGAGCGTTTTATGCCGAGATATTTTCAGCTTTTGTTTTAGTTGCAAGGTGGTTGTTAATTGTACGCTTAACCCTAGAGCTGTACTAACCCTAGGGGGGGGATTCCAGCAAATTGGCAGAGAAAATTGGGTCGCTTAGAATCGCGCCAAACACATCCACACTAAACACATCCACACTAAACACATCCACACTAAACACATCCACTTTAAAAGCCTTTCCAAGAGTCTTTGTCTTTAGATAAGTAGGTTGCTCCAATTATTTGATTCCAAAATGAGGATAGGGATCTTGTTGATACTGTTGTGGCTTAAGTTTAATTGGACTGAATCTACTGAGATTAAAAATCTTCAAGTTAATGAATAAGTGCAACTATACTCACCTCTGTTGTTGATTGAAGATCAGAGGAAGCTAAAAATAGTTGTTCTACCACTGCTGCGATCGCAGCGGCTGAGTTGTTGACAGATCAAAAGTCATTAGCCAATCCTCGACAAGTCGTTCTCATTTCCTTTTCGTATCATTTTCATGATTCAATAAGCTTGCTTAACATAGCTTAATGCTATTTCTCAGAAGTTATTTCTCAGAATTAGGCTTTATTTATCTCAAGCTAAAAGCTGATATAATTTTGTTGATTCGGTTCTAGTGGAAAACAGCCGCTAGAGGTAACGGGGAAAGTTCGGTTAGAATCCGGCGCTGTCCCGCAACTGTGAAAGAGGCTTAAGCCCTCTGAAGTCAGAATGCCCGCCGATACATGGTTTAAAATTCCACAACATCTGCGAGGTACGGATGATGATTCAATATTTTTCCCGTCGCGACCCTTCAGCCGCGACCCATCGTTTCTTATTTGAGATGCTGCGAAGGCATTGCACTGCGCCACGGGTCTTTTGCGCTACTGACCCCCTAATAGGTTAGGAAACGCGCTGCAATGACGCTCAAATTACCTTACTCAGCAGCTAGAACAACTAGTTGCTCTCGATCATGGCGATCGCTTGTTCACAGCTTTAGCGACCAACGAGGCAACTGAACTCTACCAAAGCCTAAGCCTGATCTAGCATTGCGTCTGATTTTCAGCTATTTAGCAACAGAAAAATACTCGCAAAGATTCGTTAAAGATCTAATTCTCTGTAGAACAACACTCATTTCGAATCGCTTCACAATCCTTAAAGATATTGAGAGAACTTTTGGTATGACAATTCAAGCCATAACTTTGAGCTATGCCCAATGGCACAACTGCTCGATTGACTGGCAATCCGCTTTTATTCGAGAAAACAGTATGCTCCTGGGCCAAAAGGCTTGGCAAGGCTATCTGGCTCAGAATCGGGGCTTAGTGGCCTGCAACCTATTCGTTTGTGAAAGAACCCATGCCACAAACTACAAGCTCTGCTATGTTCCGTTATCTCAGACGTCAGACTATTTGAAAAAACACAATTTGAAGACTGATAGCATTGATTGTTTAATCGACCAAGTGCGGACTTACCGTGCCGAGCAGGAGATCTTGGTTGCTATGGTGCGACAAGGAAAAATCAACGTCTGTCTGTTAAAAAACTTAGCCATTTCTCCTGCTGATTGCTACCGGCAGGTGTGCAACCGTTGGGAAGAGTTCTACCAAGAGCCAAGGCCAGTGGGAAAATTCTGATGAGCAAACACAGATCGAATATTGGATCTAAATTCAAGCCCTATCCCTAACTTAACCTATGCCCCAAACTACGTTATTTGTCTGTTCTGCCTGTCGGTTTTCTCCTGATGAAGCGAGTCGAAATGGCGTTTCTGGAGGACAGCACCTGATTGAACAACTGCATCAGGCGTTAAAAGACAAAAACCTACAGGATGCTGTTCGTTTAGAGCCATTGCGCTGTATGGCGGCTTGCCGTCAGCCCTGTAATGTGAGTCTAGCTGCGCCCGGAAAGCTGACCTTTATTTTGAGTCGGGTTTCTCCGGTGGATGGTGCCGCGTCTGTGGCGGCGTTTTGCCAGCAGTATACCGCCTGCGCAGATGGCCGAGTGCCCTACCGGGATAGGCCCTTCGCTGTGCAGAAGGCCACCGCGTTTGTGCTTCCACCGCTGCCGGTTGAGTTGCCTAGTATTTAGCGATCGCCCTAAAACGACATTGCTTCATCTGCATTCTCATGTCTTTAAGGTGGCGTCATCTAATGGGGTGTCATCTAACGTGGCGTCATCTAACGTGGCATCATTCAACGTGTTCTTTATCGGAGTAACCCATGCAACTACAGCGTCGAAGTAATCGGATTAAACAGCTTGCCGCGATCGCCGCGCTCAGTCTTTATCTGATTCTGGGAGCTGCCAACCCTGCTCAGGCTATGCACATTATGGAAGGCTTTTTGCCGGTTCAGTGGGCGGTGTTTTGGTGGGTGGTGGCCCTGCCCTTTTTTGTATTAGGGGTGCGATCGCTCACCCGCGTCACCCGCGAAAATCCTGACCTCAAACTCTTGCTGGCCCTTTCCGGCGCATTCACCTTTGTCCTTTCTGCCCTAAAAATTCCCTCCGTTACGGGTAGCTGCTCTCACCCCACCGGAACTGGCCTAGGCGCAGTGCTATTTGGCCCTTCTGTGATGACCGTGTTGGGCAGCTTGGTACTGGTGTTTCAAGCCGTGCTGCTAGCGCATGGTGGCCTGACGACACTGGGCGCAAATGCCTTTTCGATGGCAATTGTTGGCCCGTGGGTGGCCTATTTTACCTATCGCCTGTGTGCTATTAGCGGCCAGCAAAAGTTTGGGATTTTTCTCGCAGCGGCGCTCGGCGACTTAGCAACCTACCTTGTCACCTCCGTTCAACTCGCCCTGGCTTTCCCGGCTGCAAGCGGTGGCTTTCTCGCTGCTTTCGCTAAATTCGCGGGCATCTTTGCCCTCACTCAAGTTCCTCTTGCTATCAGCGAAGGCTTGCTCACTGTGCTGGTCTGGAACTGGTTACAGTCTTACGCCGCTGATGAGTTGAAAACCCTCAAGCTGTTACGATCTAATGCCTAGCTGCCGCTGAATTTTATTCTGCTCATTTATCCTGTCTGTTTGTCCCGCTCATTTGTCCTGCTCATTTACCCCTCTTGATCATGAACCAACCTCTAGAAAAATCTCCCTACCCTGCTTCCAAACCAGCCAATCAGGGCAACTGGTGGATTGTTCTAACTGTCGTAATGTTGGCCGTTTTGCCCTTAATTTTTGTCAAAGGAGAATACGGTGGCGCAGACGGTGAGGCCGAAGCCGCCATTACCGAAATTCAGCCCGACTACGAACCCTGGTTTCAGAGCGTGATTGAGCTGCCCAGTGGGGAAGTAGAAAGTCTTCTCTTTGCCACGCAGGCTGCTATCGGGGCAGGAGTGGTTGGCTATGTTATTGGGCTTTATAAGGGGCGCAGCCAGGAACGCAGTCAGGGGCGCAGTCAGGCGCGCAGTCAAGCAGGCAATCAGGCGCGTAAGTTCATTGAAAAATAATGCATCATCAAATTGACGCCTTAGCTCATACCAATCGGTTGCGATCGCTGCCTCCAGAACACAAGTTTGGATTTGCGATCGCGCTGTTTGTCTTAGGCTATTTAGCGCCTGCTTTTGTTCAATGGTTGATCGCGCTATGGCTATTCGTTTGGGTGGTCAGATACGCCCGAATTCCGGCCAAAATTTATCTTCAATTGCTGTCGCTGCCCACGAGTTTTTTACTCCTGAGTTTGCCTACTCTTTTGGTGGGCATCAGCACCGTAGCAACCTTCAAAAACGTTGAACCCGATATCGTTTGGGGAATAGCCGTGAAGCCGCTTTATCTTTATTTAAGTCGGCAAGGAATAGAGCAAGCTAGAACCGTATTTACCCGATCAATTGCCCTCACCTCCTGCCTTTATTTCATTTTGCTCACCGTACCCACCTTCGAGCTTATTCGGATACTACAGCGACTCGGCTGTCCCCCTCTAATTACAGAACTCATGGGGTTGATGTATCGTTTTATCTTTGTCTTGACCGGCACGGTGGGCGAATTGCTCACAGCCCAACAATCTCGCATGGGCTATGGCACCTGGCGAATTGGCATGCGCAGCCTCAGCATATTGATTGCGCGACTGCTACAGCGCACTCTCAATACCTATCAACAGCTTTCTCTGGGACTAGCCGCCCGTGGCTACACCGGAGACTTACGCGTTTGGCACAGCCGTCGCTACAAACCTAGCCTGCGCTACGCAATCGAGGCCGTTGCGGGCTATCTATGCTTACTTTGTCTCACCGGATGGCACTACTGGAAAACTTGATGTTAATAAGTTTTGAACAGATTAACTATACTTATCCCTGCAACCCCAAGCCCACCCTTCAAGGGCTATCTTTAGAAATTACCGCAGGCAAGCGCTACGCCGTAATTGGTCAAAACGGCTGCGGGAAAACAACGCTTTTTCGGCTGGCTAACGGACTATATCAGCCTTCATCTGGCACTGTTCGTTGGAAGGATCAGCCCCTGAGCTATCGGCGGTCTTCTCTTTATCAGCTTCGTCAGCAGGTAGGGCTGGTTTTTCAAAATCCTGAAGAACAACTGGTGGCCGCGACGGTAGAAGAAGATTTATCTTACGGATTGTGCAACCTGGGTCTGCCAGATGCCGAGATTGAACAGCGGGTAGGACAAACGCTCGAAGCCTTTGAGCTGAAAGATTTGGCCGATTTCCCAGTGAATTATTTGAGTTTGGGACAGAAAAAACGGCTGGCGATCGCCGATATCATGATTCTCCGTCCCCAACTGCTTTTACTCGATGAACCGACCGCCTACCTAGATCCTGGACAAGTCCGAAATCTGCGTCAAATGCTCGCCACCATTCAGGCAGAGGGTACGACCTTGGTGATTGCCACGCACGACCTCAATCTTGTTCAAGACTGGGCCGATTGGGTCATTGTCATGAATCAGGGCCAAATTGTGATGGAAGATGTGCCCGCCGCTATTTTCAGCCGCCAACACTTTTTAAAAACGATGGGCTTGAGCTAACCAAACAGCCGCAAATTAGCGGGTTGAAACTGCTGCCCTATCCTTGCTTAATTGCTTTTGGCCAGATCGTTGCCGTAACTGCTGCGCAAAGATTCCATATTTCGGCGCAAAAATCATCGCCAAAATAAAGAGAAATGTCAGGAGGACAACAATGCTGCCGCCTGTTGAAACATCGAAGTGATAGCTGAAGTAAGTACCCAGCACACAAGAACCAACGCTGGCCGCAACAGAAATCATCAGCATGCGGTCAAATCTATCGGTCAGCAGGTAGGCGGTTGCACCGGGCGTTACTAGCATGGCCACCACCAGGATAATACCTGCGGTCTGCAAAGCCGTCACAATCGTTAGCGCCAGCACTGACAGCAGCGTGTAATACATTAGCTGGGTATTGAGGCCGATGGCTTTAGCGTGGTTTGGATCGAAGCAAAACAACAGCAAATCCTTGCGTCGCAGCAAAATGATGACTAGGGTGACGGTGCCTGCAATTAGGGTTTGAATAATGTCTTGCTGAGAAATCCCTAGCACGTTGCCAAACAAAATATGAAACAGATCGATGTTGCTGGGAATTTTAGTGACCAGTACTAAACCAAAGGCAAAAAATCCGGTAAAAACAACGCCAATCACAGCGTCTTCTTTGAGCCGCGTTTTTGATTTGATGTAGCCAATTGCGACCGTAGCCCCAAAGCCGAAGGCGAAAGCGCCGATAGCAAACGGAATGCCCAGCGCGTAGGAAACCACGACGCCTGGAACCACTGCGTGAGAGACTGCATCGCCCATTAGCGACCAGCCTTTAAGCGTGACGTAGCAAGAAAGTACTGCGCAAACTAGTCCGACGAAGGCGCTCACCCAAATGGCTTGCCGCAAAAACCCATACTGTAAGGGTTCGATTAGCCAATCCCAGGGCGTCATTAATAAATAAGTCATGCCGTTACCTCATTGCTAATGGTTCTTTTTTGAGTCATTTGACGCAGGCTGCTCATGGGTAAGCCGCCGAAAGTCATGGTTAAGTTGTCTTCAGTGAAGACTTCTGCGGTGGTTCCGGTAGCTAGGACGGTTTTGTTGAGCAAGATGGTGCGATCGCAAAAAGTAGAGACAGAACCGAGGTCGTGAGTAGAAACCAAAATCGTGTGACCCTCCGCCTTGATCTGTAGCAGCAAGTCGATAATCTTTTTCTCTGTTTTTACATCTACGCCGGTAAACGGCTCGTCTAAAAGAATCACCTTACCCTCTTGGGCCAGCGCTCGCGCCAGGAAAGCCCGCTTCTTTTGCCCGCCCGACAGCTCGCCAATTTGATGGTTGCGAAAATCCGCCATAGAGACTCGCTCTAAGCTCTCCATCACAATCCGGCGGTCTTTTTGCCTAGGCGTACGGAAAAAATTCATGTGGCCATAGCGGCCCATCATCACCACATCAAACACGCTGACCGGAAAGTTCCAGTCCACCTCATCCGACTGCGGAACGTAGGCCATTAGCTGCTGCTTTTGCGCCGTTTGAACCGGCAGTCCGCCCACGCGAATCCGTCCCTGATTGGGTCGCAAAAAGCCCATAATAGACTTGAACAAAGTAGATTTGCCGCAGCCATTAGGGCCGACTAACGCCGTAATCGCACCCGGCATCACCGTACAGGTCGCATCATAAAGCGCTAATTTCGCGTTGCTGTAGGTAACGCTGATATTGTCTATGGTGATATTGAGTGGAGGAGATGTTGTCATTGGTTTTTAATCCTAATTCAAGTGTTTTTAAGCCCAAAAAAGCCAGCCTATGAGCTGAGTAAAGGGTCTAGCTTTTAGTCTTGCTGCCTGCTAGCAGACCGTTTGAAATGGTGCGAGCGTCGAAGTCCAACATGTCTAGATAGGTTGGCACCGGCCCTTCTGCCGTTGAGAGAGAATCGACATAAAGATTGCCCCCGAACCGCGATCCGGTTGTTTTAGCCACCTGCTTTTGCCCTTCGTTATTGGCGGTGCTCTCACAAAAAATAGTGGCCACGTTGTTGTCCTTAACAGCTTCGATCACGTTTTTCACCTGCTTGGGAGTGAACTGCTGCTCGGCGTTGATGGGCCACATGTAGATTTCTTTTAGGTCGTAGTCGCGCGTCAAGTAAGAGAATGCGCCCTCGCAGCTCACCAAGTAGCGCTCGCCTTCGGGAACCTGTTCAAGATCGTTTTCTAGCTCTGTATTAATCGCGTTGATTTTTTCACTGTAGGCTTTGGCATTGGCGTTGTAGGTGGCCTCATTCTTGGGGTCTAGCTCGACAAACGCCTTGCGAATGTTTTCGACGTAGACCAGCCCGTTTCGCGGCGACATCCAAGCGTGAGGATTGGGCTTGGATGTGTAAGGGCCTTCGACAATGGGTATCGGCTGAATGCCATCGGTCAGCACGGCTGTGGGTACGTTTTTGACGCTGCCTAAAAATTTCTCAAACCAGCGCTCTAAGTCTAGGCCATTGTACAAGATCAGGTCGGCATCTTGGGCTTTGGTAATGTCGCTAGGCGTTGGCTCGTAGCCGTGAATTTCTGCGCCCACGCGAGTAATAGACTCTACTTTGATTTTATCGCCTGCTACGGTTTGGGCCATATCTGCGAGGACGGTAAAGGTGGTAAGCACAACCTTTTGATTGCCCTGATCGGCAGTTGAGGCGTCGGCTTGGTTAGTGCCCCGGTCGCTGTCAGCAACCTTTGCGGTATGGGTACTACTACAGCCAGCTAGAAATAGAGCGATCGCCAGCGATCCTCCTCCTAGTAGGCGAGTAGCGCGGTTGGCTACCGATGATGACAGAGTGCGTTTCATTAAATACTCCAAACAAAATCCGAATAAAACGACAGCGCTTAGAAAAGCCAATGCCAAAAATAGTTAAGGCCGGGATCTACCCAGCCCAAAGATCTGTTTTTTCATAATTGTTTTCATAATCGTTTCACTTTTCATAATTTTCTCATAATTGGTTGAGAATTACAACTAGTCTTAATTTTCCTTAGCTTTTAATATTTATCTCAAGTAGCCGTCAGCATAGAGATCGGCCCGCAATCCGTCGGCAAATATGCCGGGTAATGATCTATCCAAAGGTTGATTAGGCTCTCGAAGGCTCGACCTAAGTTTTCGCTTTGTGTCTGAGAATATAAGTTCCTTATCAAAACGGTCTTTAGTAAAAACTGAGAAGCATCGATAGAAGCTTTTACCGTAATTGAACAGAATTGGCTCAGCGTGCAAATAACGCGCTAGCTTTTTTTGGGCCTAAAATGTGGATGTTAGCGGTAACATCAAAAATGAAAAGATCATGAAATGAGTGAATAGATGGCTCAATCAGACCGTATTCCTTCTTTGTCCGAGGCCTACAGAACGATTAAGATTCTTCGTGAGGGCGGATGCTGGCGAAAATGCTGGCTTATGCTGGCCCTGGGTATCTGGTAGCAGTCTAGGCTATATGGATTCAGGTAATTGGGCCACTGATTTGGCTGGTGGCGCTCAGTTTGGCTATATGTTGCTTTGGCTATATGTTGCTGAGCGTGATTGTGCTCTCGAATGTGATGGCTATTCTGTTGCAGGCGCTTTGCGTCAAGCTGGGCGTGGTGACCGGGCGAGATTTGGCGCAGGCTTGTCGGGATCACTACAGTAAACCAGTGAGCTTTTGCCTGTGGGTTTTGTGCGAAATTGCGATCGCTGCCTGCGACTTGGCCGAGTTAATAGGAAGTGCGATCGCCCTACAGCTTCTCTTCAACATTCCTCTGGCAATCGGCGTCTGCATCACTGCCCTAGACGTGCTTATGATATTGCTTTTGCCATCGACATTTTGGGGGCGACTGTAATGCCTCACAACTATTTGCACTCTTCTATTGTCCAAACGCGGGACTGGCAAGAGACTCCGGAGAAAAAGCGCGAGGCTATCTCTTTTGGCATCATCGACTCAACTGTCGCCTAATGATTGCGCTATTTATTAACGCGGCTATCCTGATTCTGTCGGCAGTGACTTTTCACGCGAACTATCAGGATGTGGTTGAGAGTCAAGACGCTATTGTTATCTTTGGCGAAGGAAGCGCTACGGCTCTGTTGGTACTCGATCAGGTGGCGCTGAGTTTGCAACTGCCTTTTGCAGTAATTCCGCTGGTGATGTTTACGAGCGATCGTCGGTTAATGAGAGATTTTGTTAATCCTCAGTGGCTGAAGGTGCTGGCTTGGGCGATCGCGACGATTATTGTGGGCCTTAATGCCTGGTTGCTATGGCAAACGTTCTTGGGATGGCTGTAGAAAAACCAACAGTTTAATGACTTGGCAAGTCAACAATATAGCTGAAAAGAATCGGCTATCCGGTTATGTAATGGTCGATTTTTGCACTTGGAGGCTTGAAAATTCGTAGATATTTGCAATTATCTTCTCAATCTAATTGACAATTGTTGTTGTTAATTTCCTAGTAAACCCTAATGAAATCAACGGTTCTGGGTGTAGACAGGGTTCAGCTAGACAGATAGAATGAAAATAGAATAAAAAAAGTTGAAAAGATTTTTTGCGTTTTAAAGAGCCTGATTAATACAAGTTTGGTGGCCTCAAGTTTGGTGGCCTCAAGTTTGATGGCCTTTGAGACGTTGTTATTTAACTTCAACGGTTATCAAATAAAAAAGACTTATTGGGGAAACGTTTTGGCCAAGTACGGCCCCACCCTGATGCAGAAGTTGATTGTCCACTGCCACGAGATTGACCGTTATGCCGAGAAAACATGCTGAACGACACTATACTAGCCGCATTGGTTGGTTACGCGCAGCGGTGCTAGGTGCTAACGATGGCATTATTTCAACCGCCAGTTTGATCGTAGGCGTTGCCGCCGCCACTTCTACTCAAAGCAGCATTTTACTGGCTGGAATAGCTGGATTGTTTGGCGGTGCTATGTCTATGGCCGCCGGTGAATATGTCTCTGTGAGTTCTCAAGCTGATATTGAATTAGCGGATTTGGCACGAGAACGAGCAGAAATTGCGAAAGATGAAGCGGGTGAGTGCAAAGAGTTGGCCGCTATCTATGTGAGTAGAGGACTCGATGCTGACCTAGCTGCTCAGGTGGCCAGTCAGATGATGGCTCACGATGCCCTAGCTGCCCATGCCCGCGATGAGCTAGGTCTGACAGAAATTCATCAGGCGCGTCCTCTGCAAGCCGCTATCTATTCAGCCATTACGTTTGCCATAGGTGCGGCGCTGCCTTTAATTTTGCTTCGGCTCAGTTCAGATGTCTGGACGATTCCCACTGTGGCGGCTGGCTCACTCCTCTGTCTCGGATTTTTAGGCGGACTCGCCGCGCGGACGGGAGGTGCCAATATTTCTGTGGGGATCGCTAGGGTAACGCTTCTAGGTGCAGCGGCAATGGCCATTACAACAGCGGCTGGGACAGTCTTTGGCCCGGCTGCCTAATATGGAAAAATACACACAACACAAATAACGTTATGCCTGCTTTTGTCACTACACTCACCATTGGCCTCAACTAGATCTGCCAAAGTCCCCACCGCTGCTGAGGTCGTAGTTTTGGGGTCATCGTGCCGGGGCCGTAATGTTGGGACTGTAGTTTTGGGACTGTAGTTTTGGGACTGTAGTTTTGGGGCTATGATCGTAGTGATTGTAGTGATTGTAGTACTAAGCGAGCGGTAGCTTGGGCGGCAATACCGTCAGGGCGGCTAAGCAGGTATAGCTTAGGGCAAAATAAGTCTCGAATCTTGCCACATGCTCAAACCGACAGGTACGATACCAATTTTGCCAACAGGTGATAACCGTGAGCTTTAACAGCGCAACTAAAAAGACTAATGCTGTGAAGATTGAAAGCCAACCGATAGCGTAAAGGGCAGCTACTAGGGCGATCGCCACACCGTGATACAGCACACCAGGCTGAAGAGAACTCGTCTTTCGCTTTCTTAGCTTCACGCTGAACACCGCGCTCGAGAAAAATAGACTGTTTAACACCCACAAGCCTAGCGCCTGAGCGGTCATTTCTCCGGTGGTTGCGCCATAGACAAATAGCGTAGATAAACAGATTGCGCTAAACATAACAATCTCATTTGCAACGGTCTTATGATTGCGCTGAAAAACTGCCAGCGCGTCTAAACCCAGCGCCACGACGCCCGCGCCTAATATCCACCACAGCACCGGATGTTGAAAAGAGAGATAAAGTGCGATCGCCAACGCCGCGCCCCCATAAATTCCCGCCCAGATTAGATACCGAGGCCGCCAGCGCCGCCGCTGCTTAATTTGAACAATTACCGGATGCTCTGCCTGGAGTCCTAAAAAAGCGGCTAAACAGGCCCAAGAGGTGTCGCCGTTCCAGGTTTGGGCCAGCGAAGCTCCGGTCAGCATTGCGCCTAATAGCACCAGCAAAACGCCATGCTCAGGCGAAAACGTGGGCTGATACCAACGCTTTTTGTAAGGACTATTTTCGGGCGGGAAGGCAGGAACGCCCTGTAAAAATTGAGCAGTCATAGTCAGTTAAAAAGAGAATTATCCGGCCAGCGATCGCATTTTTAAAAACAAGCGCGATCGCTGAAAAATGGTTGATAAACTTAGCGGCTAGCAGTCGGCTTTGCCACTGTTTTTGGCCGCTGGCTACAGAGCCATTGCCTGCTTAATTTGAGCGGCCCACTCTCGAATTCGGGCTTCTGACTTATCAGGCTCATTGTCATCGTCTAGCGCGAGTCCGCAAAACTTGCCATCTCTTATGGCCAAAGATTCGCTATGCTCGTAGCCATCCGCAGGCCAGTAGCCAACGGTTTTGCCACCCAACCCAGAAATCTTTTCTTCTAGCTGGCCCATCGCATCCATAAAGTTGTCGGCGTAGCCAATTTGATCGCCCGTCCCAAAATAGGCCACCGTTTTACCCTTAAAATCAACCTCGTCCAAATCGTCAAACACGGCCTCCCAGTCATCTTGCAGATCGCCAATATTCCAGGTGGGGCAAGCAATAATCAAATAGTCGTACTCCGCCAAACTGCTCGCCTCAGCGTCGGCAATATCTTGCAAGTCAACTACAGACTCACCGCCTAGCGCTGACTGAACCTGCTCAGCGGCATCAGCCGTCTTACCCGTTGTCGAGCCATAAAACAAACCTACTTTAGCCATAGCGTTCCCTTAGAATCTCTAATGAGATTTATTATCAATAGTTAGGATTATACATGCGCTGTTGACAATCAGTCTCTTTAATATTGAAAATATTTTCAACGCGCTGAAAATCTGGTGTTTCTGAGAGAGCCTGGATGAAATCTACAGGTAAAAAGTACACAAAGGCGCTTTCACTCTAGCTGAAGGGATGGGAGACAAGGCGTAATTTAAACTACAATGTTAGGAATTGTTCTCAATAGAGGCGCGATCGCTTATTAATCGCTTATTAATCGCTTATTACGCCAGTGACTCGCCCTACTGCTCCCATCACGATTTTGTTTTTTATACTCGTTAAGTCTTTGTTCAACTGATGTTAATCAATTAGCCCTGTACGTTGGCGAGCAGCCTTATCAGTTGCGATAATGTGTAAGTCGACTTCTTTCAAGTGCCGAATTAACTGTTGTATCGTGGAACCGCGCAGCAGTAAATCCAAACGAGACTTGTGAGATTGTCCTAGCACAACCTGAGTGATGAGGTGCTGCTGCGCAACTTGGGCGATCGCCTCAGAAACATTAGAACCACTCACGCGCAAAAATTCGCCACCTGCCTGCTCGCAAAAGTGCTTGCACATCTCCAGATAAAGGCTGTCATCTTTACTCAAAAACCGGTTAGGGTGTTCTACAAAAACCGCATACAGCCGAGCTTTCATCGTATTCGCAATGCGCGCTCCCCGCCGCAACAGGTGAGAAGATTCAGACTGCGTAGACACGCAAACCAAAACGCGCTCGTGCACGCTGTAATAGCGGCTTCCGGCGCTAGCATCGGCAATCTCTTCTAAATTGTCGGCAACTTCTCGAAAAGCCAGTTCTCTTAGCGCCAGCAGGTTTGGGCGCTTAAAAAAATTTCGCAATGACTGCTCAATCTTTTCGGGCGCATAGATTTTGCCTTCTCGCAATCGTTCTTGCAATGTCTCAGGCGTAACATCAACAACAATCACCTCATTCGCTTCGTCTAACAAGCGATCGGGAACGCGCTCTCTGACCACCACATTCGTCAGCTTTGCAACCAAGTCATTCAGGCTTTCTAAATGCTGAATGTTGAGGGTTGAAAAAACATCAATGCCCGCTTCTAAGATAATTTCAACGTCTTCGTAGCGCTTGGCCCTGGGCGATCCAGGAACGTTGGTATGAGCTAGCTCATCAACTAACGCAACCTGGGGCCGTCGAGAAATGATGGCGTCGGTATCCATTTCGCGCAGGGTGCGATCGCGATGCCCGATTATCTGCAAAGGTACTTGCTCCAAACCCTTGGCTTGCTCAGCCGTTTCCTGTCGCCCGTGAGTTTCTAATAGGCCAATCATCACATCAATCCCTTCGGCCTTTAGCGCTTTGCCTTCTTGCAACATCCGATAGGTTTTGCCCACGCCAGGAGCCATGCCCACATAGATTCGATGTTTTCCTCTAGATTGCTTGCGTTCGTAGGTAGAACGCACGGGTTCAGGAATGCGTTTTTCAGGCTGACCTTCACCCGCTTCAACTTCGTTTTGTCGAATCATAATAAAGCGTCCAAAGCCATATTGAGCGTCGTCACATTCACGCCCGGCTCTCCAAACAGTCCCAAAGCCCGACCCTGAGCATGCTGAGCGATCAGCTCGCTCACCTGGGCTGCATTTAGTCCACGGGCGGCGGCAACGCTATCGACCTGGGCCGCTGCTGCCTCAAGGCTAATATGCGGATCTAGGCCAGAGCCGGAGGCATAGAGCAGATCGGCGGTTGGAGTGATGCCCGCTTGCTGAAGCTCTTCTGCGGTGGCTTTAATGCGGGCTAACAGCTCTGGATTGCTAGGCGCTAAGTTGCTGGCACCAGAGAGTCCTGTGAGCTGAGCCGCTTCGCCTTCACTGTAGGTGGCGGTGCTAGGGCGAGATCGAAAGTAGTTGGTCGAGGTAAAGGTCTGACCGATTAGCGCTGAGCCGACGACCGTTCCTTGTGTGTTCGTAATTAAACTGCCGTTTGCCTGATATGGGAGGATTATTTGCCCAACCAGCAAAAAAAAAGCGGGATAGATAATGGCTGTAAATAGCCAAAGAACAGCAACTGCCCGAATGCCCGTAATGAACTCTTTAGCCATGAGAAAATGTCTCCTGTTTGTGAAAGTAGAAAGTTTGTGAAAGTAGAAAGTTTGTGAAAGTAGAAAGTTTGTGAAAGTGGAAAGCTTGTAATGCTAGAAAGTAAATGAACTAAACCTGCAAGGGGTCAAAACTGCAAGGAGTTAAAACCGCTCGGGTTGGAGAATAACGGCGAATAGATAAGTCGAGATGCCCACTGTCACGAGCAGCAGTACGCCAATCGCGTAAGCCGACTGACGAGCGATCGCTTCTCCGGTGGCCGCGTAAACAATAGGGGCCAAAATGAGATTGAAGCAAAGGGCCAAAAAGAGCGCAAACGCAAACGGCTGACGGCGCTGCTGAGTTTGTAGAATTTCTATGGTTTCTAGGCAGATGTGGGAAAATGAAGCTAGGTGTTTCATCGTGTTCTATTGGATGTGAATGAGTGGAAAGTAGAAGACGATCGGCAGGGCTAGGTAGAGCTAGGCAAGGCTAGGCCAGTCCGACGGCGGCGACGGCAAAATCAATTAGCTTAATGCCAATAAATGGAGCGATAATGCCGCCTAGCCCATAGATTAAAATGTTGCGGGTGAGCAATTGATTGGCGCTTAGCGGCCTAAACTTAACGCCTTTGAGCGCAAGCGGAATTAAGGCAGGAATAATCAGCGCGTTGTAGATTAGCGCGGAGAGAATGGCGGACTGAGCGCTCGCTAGTCCCATCACGTTGAGGCTCCCAATTCCGGCTGCGGCAAACATCGCTGGGATAATGGCGAAGTATTTGGCAATATCGTTTGCTAGCGAAAACGTCGTCAGCGCCCCACGCGTAATGAGGAGCTGTTTGCCAATGGTCACTAGGTCAATTAGCTTGGTCGGATCAGAGTCTAAATCGACCATGTTGGCGGCCTCGCGAGCGGCCTGAGTCCCTGAGTTCATTGCTAGCCCAACGTTGGCCTGGGCTAAGGCGGGTGCGTCGTTGGTGCCGTCTCCGGTCATGGCAACTAGCTTGCCTTTGGCCTGTTCTTCTTGAATTACGCTAATTTTGTCTTCGGGCGTGGCTTCGGCAATAAAGTCGTCTACGCCTGCTTCTGCGGCAATAACAGAGGCCGTAATGCGGTTGTCACCCGTGAGCATGACGCTGCGAACGCCCATTCGCCGAAGCTGCTCGAATCTGTCGCGCATGCCTGGCTTAATAATATCTTTGAGATAAACGATGCCGTACATCTCGCTATCGAGGGCGACTGCCAACGGCGTTCCGCCTAGCTTAGAAATTTTCTCGTATGCCTGATCGAGATCTTCATCGCTTTGACCACCGCGCGATCGCACAAATCCCTTCACCGCATTCACCGCTCCCTTACGCGCCTCGGTTCCATTGGGCAAATCTGTTCCACTCATCCGGGTCTTGGCCGAAAACTCAATTCCCTCCGCCTGCTCGCGCTCGAAATTAATTTGAGCGCCCAATTCCTTTGCCAGTTTGACAATAGACTTGCCTTCAGGCGTATTGTCGAACAAGCTTGCCGCCAGCGCTACGTTAGCTAGCTCAGCTTCTGAATGTCCGTTGGTGGGTAAAAACGCTTCTGCTAGGCGGTTGCCCAGCGTAATGGTTCCAGTTTTGTCTAGCACTAGCGTATTGATGTCCCCACAGGCTTCAACTGCTCGCCCAGAAGTCGCAATCACGTTAAATTGAGCGACTCGATCCATCCCGGCAATGCCAATCGCGCTCAGCAATCCGCCAATGGTGGTCGGAATCAGGGCCACTAATAGGGCCACCAGCGTCACCACGCCTACCGGGCTACCGACATAGCTAGCGATGGGTGGAATGGTGACCACTACCACTAAAAAGACCTGGGTGAGCACCGCAAGCAGCACCGTTAGCGCAATTTCGTTCGGTGTTTTGGTTCGCTCGGCTCCTTCTACTAGCGCAATCATCCGGTCTAAAAAGCCTTTACCCGGATCGGAGGTCACTCTAATTTGCAGCTCGTCAGAGATAATCCGCGTTCCGCCCGTTACGGAGCTAGCCACGTCCGAACCCGGCTCTTTTAGCACCGGCGCTGATTCGCCCGTAATCGCCGACTCATCGACCGAGGCCACGCCATCTAACACTTCGCCATCGACCGGAATCATGTCGCCTGCAATGACTAGAATGCGATCGCCCTTACGCAAATCAGTCGAACTCACTTCCTCTACCGAATCATCCGCCTGTAGCCGCCGCGCCACCGTCTCAGACTGCGTAGAGCGCAGCGAATCGGCCTGAGCTTTTCCGCGCCCTTCGGCCACCGCTTCAGCAAAGTTAGCAAACAGAATTGTAAGGAACAAAATTAGCGTTACCAGCCCGTTAAACAGCCGCTGATTTTCGCCGGGTGCCGGGCCAAAAAGGTTGGGAAACAACGTTAGCAGCGCCGTGATAATGGTGCCTACCCAAACTACAAACATGACCGGATTGCCCAGCATGACCTTAGGGTTGAACTTAGCGATCGCATCTTTGAGCGCCCGCTGATAAAGTCCAGCCGTTTTGACCGATTGCTGCGCGGGTGGTTGTTCGGGCGGTTGTTCGGATGGTTTTGATGATTGCTCTAGCTGCCTTTGCGATCCTCTCCTAGGCCGTTGCTGAGATTTGTGAGCGGGCGTTAGCTGCGAGTTAGAGTGACTCATGATTTTGGGTGAAATGGTTTTGGATGAGATGATTTTGGGCTGAAATAGTTTTGGAAAATGGTTTTCTAGAAGCCGCGTAGAAAAATAGCTATTTGTGGCTGTCAATAGCTGCAGAAAGTTTTATTGGGCGGCGATCGCGAAGGCTTCAGCAATTGGCCCTAGCGCCAGCACTGGGAAAAACGTCAGTGCGCCCAAAATAATGATGACGCCAGCCGTTACCCCTGTGAACAGCCCAGTATCCGTACGCAGCGTTCCTTTGGTTTCGGGAACAGGCTGTTTGCGCGACATGCCCTCCGCTAAAATCAACAGCGCGATTAAGGGAATATAGCGACCCATTAACAGGCTGATACTAGCCGTTAAGTTCCACCACAGCGTGCCGTCGCCTAGTCCCTCAAAGCCCGATCCGTTGTTGGCAGCGGCTGAAGCATACTCGTATATCACCTGAGAGACGCCGTGAAATCCAGGGTTGCTAATGCCCGAAAGCGACTCAGAAAAAGCGATCGTAATTGCGCCAGGAACCAAAATGGCAAACGGATGAACCAGCAAAATAACGCTGGCTAGCACAATCTCTTGCTTTTCAATTTTGCGACTCAAAAACTCTGGAGTTCGCCCGACCATCAAGCCCGTTAAAAACACCGTAAGAATTAAAAAGACGAACAGATAAGCCGTGCCCGATCCCTGACCGCCCCACACAATTTGCAAAAACAAATTGAACAGAGTAGAAAAGCCCCCCGGTGGCATTAGCGAGTCGTGCATCCCATTGACCGCGCCGCACATCGTGCCGGTGGTGGTGATTGCCCATAAGACTGTCTGCGCCCAGCCAAAGCGCATCTCTTTACCCTCTAGGTTAGGCGCTTGATTGCCTAAAACATCATTAACCAGTGGGTTTCCGGCATATTCACCAGCAGCACTCACCGCAGTTAAGAGAACATAAATAACAAACACCATCCAAAATATAAGCCAGCCCTGTTTTTTGTTGCCGATCATGATCCCGTAGGTGTAAATCAGCGAAGCTGGAATGCAGACCATCGCAATGATCTCAATTAGATTGGTCAGTCCGTTGGGGTTTTCAAAGGGATGAGCTGAGTTAATGCCAAAGAAGCCGCCACCGTTTTCACCGAGCTGCTTGATGATTTCAAAGTGAGCTACTGGGCCACGCGCAATTGTTTGAGTGGCTCCTTCGAGAGTTGTAGCAACGGCTGGCCCGGCTAGCGTTTCGGGTACGCCAAGGATCAGCAGCGCCAGACCGCCCACCACCGAGAGGGGCAATAGAATACGGGTAATGGAGCGGGTTAAATCGACGTAGAAGTTGCCTAGCGGCTGACCACTTAAACCGCGAATGAAGGCGATCGCCACTGCCAATCCGGTCGCTGCCGACGTAAACATTAAAAAGCCCATCGACCACATCTGGCTGGCATAGCTGTAGGTTGTTTCGCCAGAATAATGTTGCTGATTGGTGTTGGTTACAAAAGAGATGGCCGTATGCAGCGCCAAATCCCAGCTAGGTGCGGGAAGACCCGTCGGGTTTAGTGGCAAAACGCCCTGAAACATCATAATCAAAAAGACCAAGATGCCCATAATCAGGTTGCTAAACAGGACTGCTCTCGCATACTGCCAGCCGGTCATAGTGCGGTTGCTATGAACGCCGCTAATGCTATAAATAAAGCGATCAACCGGAGACGCAACAACATCTAAAAACGTGTTTTGGTTGAGATAGACTTTTGCCATGTAGCTGCCGAGAAAAGGCACAATTGCCAATAAGATCAGCAGCGTCACCGCAATTTGAATCAGTCCTTGAGTCATTGGCTCAACAGGCATTTACGCCCGACTAATGAATTGTTTATTACACTTTTAATCGTGCAACTTTAATAGTGCGACTTCGGCGTCGTTCTTTCATCTATCAGGCCATATATTTAAGTGCTATCAAAAAGCTATATACGGCTATAGATACGGCTTCGGCGGCTTATATACACAGCAGCGTATACCTGCGCATAAATGCCTATATCAGATGGTATAGAGATGATATACATTGGTCTGCTAATAATATTTAATCGCTATAATCAAGTCGCGAAAATAAGCGAGGTAAAGTATCTCAAGCGCAATCTCAGAGGCCCAGTCTCAGAGGCCCAGTCTCAGAGGCCCAGTCTCAGAGGCAATGGTTCAAATACTGCTTAGCGATCGCACATCCGCCAGTCCTCTATATCTGTCAGTCCTCTACATCCGTCAGTCCTCTACATCCGTCAGTCTTCTATAAGTCTTCTAGTAGATAACGGCTAATGGCTCAACCTACCCCCCCTACAAACGTCTCCTCTACAAACGCCTCCTCTAGAAACGCCTCCTCTAGAAACATCTCTTTTACAAACCGTTCACCGCCGCCATCTACTCGATCGTTGCGATCCATCTACGGCCTGATTGTCGCGATTTTTTTAACCGTCATTCTGTTGGAATACTCCACGCCCTCTGCCTTTGTTTTGGGATACCTATACACGGGCGCAATCGTCCTGGCATATCGCTATCTCAATCGGCAGCAGGCGATCATCGTGACCTTAACTGCCGCCGCGCTGACCCTGCTAAACCTGATCTGGCCAAACTTTGAGGTGCCCCAATCCTCTACGCTCACCAACCGATTGGTGGCCGTTGTATCGTTGCTCATAGCCGCCTATTTAATTGATCGAACTCGATTTTATGAAGACGAGATCGCCCGAGCGCAGGCGCAGATTAAAGCCCAAACTCAGCTCGCTAGTCTGCGTGAAGATTTTGTCTCTACGCTTACCCACGATCTGAAAACGCCGCTGCTAGGGGCTATTGAAACCATTAACTCTTTTTTGGCTGAGCAGTTTGGGCCGGTCGATCCACAGCAGCATAAAATTTTGGAGATGATGCAGCGATCGCACCGATCTACCCTACAGCTCGTCGAAACCCTGCTAGACGTTTACCGCAATGACGCCGAAGGCTTAGGACTCAATTTATCGACCGTCGATTTGCGATCGCTACTCGCGAGCACCATTACCACGCTGACGCATCTGGCCCAGGCCCGTCAAATCAACATCAGCTTAAACGCCAGCAGTCAGCGCTTTTGGGCCAGAGGCGATGCGCTCCAGCTCCGCCGCGTCTTTGAAAATTTGTTGATCAACGCCATCAACCACACGCCGAGAGGCACTCGGGTCGAAGTGAGTTTAGCCACCATCGGGCAGTATCAGCAAGTACAGGTCAGCGACGGTGGCCCTGGCCTCAACGCTCACGAACTGCCGCATCTGTTTGAAAGATTTTATCAGGGCTATAGCAACCGCCAGGCCAAAGGATCTGGCCTCGGACTTTACCTCAGCAGGCAAATTATTGAAGGACATAGCGGTAAGATTTGGGCAGAGAGCCGTCAGCCCCAAGGCGCGGTTTTCTGCTGTTGTCTGCCTGCCGTCCTACTTGATGAACGCCACAAATCCGCTCCGAATTCTTCTCGTTGAAGATGATGAACTGTTTCGATTGGGCCTATCTACGCGCTTGCAGCGAGAGTCTCAGCTAGAAATTGTAGCCGAAGCGCCCGATGGTGAAAGCGCCGTCGAGCTAGCCAATCAGGTGCAGCCGGACGTGGTTTTATTAGATGTCGGCCTTCCCGGCATTGGCGGTGTCGAAGCCTGTCGCCAAATCAAGGTACAGCATCCTGATTTGCCTGTGCTTATTCTCACCTCGCACTCTCAAAAGTCGCTGATTGAGCAGCTCATTAGCGCCGGGGCTAGCGGCTTTTGTCTTAAGGGCATAGAGGCCGAATCGCTCATACTCGCGCTCCAGTCCGTTGCGGTTGGGGCCTCTTGGTGGGACAAACGCAGCAGTCAGGAAATCCGCGCCGCCTATGCAGATTCGCCCAGGGCCGTAGCCACTGCCGCCAACGACACGCCTTTAACCCAGCGAGAGCAAGAAATTTTGGCTCTGATGGCGCATGGTCAGAGTAACCAAGAAATCGCCCAGCAGTTGCACATTACCACCGGCACCGTGCGCGTTCATGTGCATGCCATTTTGCAGAAGCTAGATGTGCGCGATCGCACCCAGGCCGCCATTTTTGCGCTACAGCAAGGATTCGTAAAAAGTCAGCAGGAGTAAAGCCATACGTAGATCTAGAACATGGCTAAACCTGTCTGACGCCTGACGCCTGGCTTTTTTAAAACCGTAGGAAAATATATCCAGCCGAAACCAATAGCTGCAAGCCCATTACCGGCATCCCATATTTGAGAAATTTGGCAAATGGAATGCGTTTGCCGTGCTGTTCGGCGATGCCAGCGGCCACAATATTAGAAGAAGCGCCCACTAACGTGCCGTTGCCGCCTAGTGTTGCACCCAGCATCATGGCATAAAACAAAGGCAAAACCTCCGGCGGGAATTCTCCAACAAAACTAGGATCAAGAAACTCAGGGCCAATCATCCCAATGCTGACTAAATACTGCTTAAGGAGTGGCACCATGGCCACCACCAACGGGATATTAGGCACAAAACTCGACAATAGCCCCACGAAAAACACCAAAACAATGGCACCGAGCAAAATGTTGTCGCCAATGAGAGCTGCCATCAGCGTCGATAGCTGGCTGATGACTCCCGTTTTCTCTAAACCGCCAATTAGCACAAAAGTGCACATGAAAAAAATCAGCGTGCTCCAGTCTACATCTTTGAGAATGTTGTTAACGGTGTCTAATTTGCTTTGGTGGGCAATGAGTAGGGCTAAGGCCGCACCCATCAGCGCCACTGCCGGAGGCGATACGGGCGTGGGAAAGCTTTCTCCTAACACAAAGAGAAAAAGCACAGCCACCATCACAACACCTCCAAACATCAGGATGCTAGGTCGGTGAATTTTGGGGTGCGGTAGCTGAGTGAGATCCGAGATTTTCCAGCGCCAGATATCAGAAAATAATACGGGCAGCAGTATTAAAATGGCCGCGATCGCACATCCACCTGCCAAGCTTAGCCGACCGAGATAGTCCAAAAAGCTAAGATTGATTGCATCGCCCACAATGAATGTGGCCGGATCGCCGACCAGCGTCAGCAGGCCAGCGCTGTTGGCCACAAACACCATCAAAATCAATAAGGGCACAAAATCTACGCCTATCTCCGCAGCAATCGGCGGGATTAACGGCGCTAAGAGCATGACTGTGGTGGCATTAGGGAGCACCGCACAAATCGGTGTAGTGATGGCGACAATACCTAGCAGTAGTCGACTGCCTTGTCCTTTTGCTATCACCACCATTTGCGTCGCCAAATAGTCAAACACTTTGGTCGGCTCAAAAGCTCGCACCAGCACCATCACCCCGAAAAACAGGGCCAGCGTAGAATAGCTGTTGCCGATGTATTCCATCGCTTCGGTGAGCGTCATCACATGCACAAACACCAGTACCAGCGAGCCTAAGAGCGCCGCTACGGTAAGATGCAGCTTTTCAGTCATAATGGCCAAAATAACCGCAACAAACGTTGCACTGGCCACCAACGCATTCCAATTTTCCATCTTAGATGTCCTATCTAGCTATCCTACAGAATTGAAAAGACGAACGATTTCTATAATTAGAATGACTGCCCATATGGCGATGCTTACGCCAGCAGCGGCGGCAGCAATATCTTTAGTAACTCGGATGCGATCATTTTGCCGAGGCTCTACAAAATCGCATAGAACTTCAATGGCACTGTTGAACAGTTCAGAAACTAGGACAAGCCCCATCGCTAGTAATATAATGCTGACATCTACCCACTGATGAAGAAAAAAAGAACAGGCCAGAATGGGTACTGATAGAACAACTTTATAGGCAACGCTAAAATCGGTAATAATTGCAATCTGAAGCCCTGAAACTATTGTCTTTAGCTTGCGAACGGGGTGATAGCCGGGAGTGCGAAACTGAGAAGGCATAAGCTATAGAGCCGTGAGTTATGGAGGCGTGAGTGAGCTACCTGAAAGTAAGCACAAAGTCGGTCAATAAGCCACTCCTACAGATCTAGACCTGCTAGCGATTACTTATCCGTCCGCGCGCTTCCATACGCCAGCTCAACAAGGTTAATAGTACCAACGCCAGTGGCACCATTCCTATCCAGTTAGGCCAGGACAAGTTAGGGTTGGTTGCACTAGCGATTAAGTAGCCCACGTACAGCAGATAATACGCTAATAATAGCCCTCCCTCCTGGCGAGAAATTTTATTACCAGTTATGCAGATAGGCAGACACAGCATGGCCACCGCAATCATCACTGGGATGTCAAAGGCGATCGCCGTCGGTGAAACCGCTGTGCCTGCGGGCGAAACGGCGCTCGAAAGCCCTAGCACTACCAAAATATTAAAAATGTTGCTACCGACCACATTGCCCACGGCAATATCGCTCTCTCCTCGCAAGCTAGCCGCGACCGACGTAGCCAGCTCCGGCAGCGACGTGCCCACCGCGACCACCGTCAACCCGATAATGAGCTGGCTGACCCCCAATAGGGTTGCCACTGTCACGGCACTATAGATGAGCATTTGCGAACCAGCCACTAACATCGCTAGTCCGCCAATCAGCAGACCCAGGTTGAGCAGCGTCTCTTTTGAAGAGTGCGATCGCTGCTCAAACTGAGCGTATTCGTCTTGAACCAGCGGATTTTTTTCTCGACGGCTTTGATAGAGCAAAAACAGGGTATAGGCTATGCCGCCCAAAAACAAAATCACTCCATCTGAGCGGCCAATATGCCCATCCCAGCCAAAGAGCATCACTAGCACCGAAACCCCGATCATAATCGGTACATCCAGTCGTATTAGCTGCTGAGCCACCACTAGAGGCGCAATCATCGCTGAAATACCAAGAATCAACAGCACGTTGCAAATGTTGCTGCCCACCACGTTTCCTAAAGAAATATCGACCTGCTGAGACAAGCTCGCCTGCAAGCTTACCGCTAGTTCGGGAGCGCTAGTCCCAAAGGCCACTACCGTCAAGCCAATCACGAGCGGCGAAATCCCGACTGTAGCAGCTAGCTTAGACGCGCTCTTAACCAAAGCCTCCGCACCACCGACTAACAATACCAGCCCAAAAACCAAAGCAGCCACAGTCCAAATGGTCATAGGTTTACTAGTGATACGATCCAA
This sequence comes from Phormidesmidales cyanobacterium, assembly GCA_038260205.1. Lineage (GTDB taxonomy): Bacteria > Cyanobacteriota > Cyanobacteriia > Phormidesmidales > Phormidesmidaceae > Phormidesmis. Next base: position 3,373 of record JBBSOB010000002.1, on the reverse strand, counting down.
AACATACAGGCATTTATAGCACTAAAAAATAGTGCAGGCTCACTTTAAATGGTAAATTTTTCTGCCTTGTCCTCAACCAATCTGCGTAAAGCGGAGCTAGAACGGGTTTCTGCCCTGTTAGAAAAAGACGGCGATCTGGTCGTCACGGGCGTTCCGGGTATTGGTCGCCGAACGCTGATTCGAGAGGCGGCTATTCAGGCCAATATTCGGCATTTGGAGGTCGATTGTTTGCGCTGTCGCAGTGCCGGGCGGTTCGTTCGACTGCTGAGCGATAGCATCATTCATGCGTTTAGCGACCCAGATGAATTTGCCAAAGTTCATCAGTGGATTCTAGATCAAGCTCAAACGCTAGCGTCGTCCCGGTTTGATCGAGAGGATTTGGTGTGGTCAACCGCGCCTGGAAAAGAATGGCCGCTGTTCGAGCGTCTTTTGTCTCTCCCTCAGCACTTAGCAGAATCCCTAGATTGTCGTATTGTTATTGTCTTTCATAATTTTGCTCACATTCGCGCCTGGGATCGTCATCGAAAATGGGAGACTCGTCTTTTGCAAGAGATTCAGCGGCAGAGTCAGGTGAGCTATGCGATCGTTGCAATCGTCTCAGAACCCTGGATGGAAGCGATGGGGCTACCGGCTATTTTTCTGGGGCCGCTGAGCGATCTAGATATGCAATCTTGGGTTGTTAGCAAGATGGCCGCCGCCGGACTTAGCTTTGATGCGAAAAGTCAAAGCCTGGAACTGTTTTTGAGCTATGTGCAAGGCCATATTAAAGATGCGATCGCGCTAGCCCAGCGCATTCAGTTAACCGGGTATGCCTCTCCCACTCAGACGCCTGTAAAGGTCATTCAGGCTCACCATGTCCACAGCAGCATGCTGGCCCTAGTCAAAGATATTGAAGTGACCTTTGAAGCCCTACTGCTGTTACTTCCGCCTACTCAGGCAAAGCTGATAGAAAGTCTTTCTCTCGATCCGACCGATCGCCCTCAGTCTAGTGCCTACATTAAAAAACACCATCTTTCTCGGGGTGGTAGTTTACAAGGTGCCCTTAGTAGCCTAGAACAAAAGGGCCTAATCTATGGATCTCAACTAGGACATCGAGTATCTCTGCCGCTGTTCGACTTTTGGATTAAGCACAGCGAGTCCTTGTAGGAACTCTTTAGTAAAAACCCTTTAGTAAAAACTCTTCAGTAAAAATTATTTATAAGGACTACGCAGTAGATACTCTTTCTAGGCCGACTTGACATAATTTGTTCACCTTCTAGCAACATCTATTCCTTACAGTAAGAAGACAATCCATCCCCACTGTGAGACATCCAATGGCTATAGAACTTTTGCTCGCTCTGCTGGCACTGAGCGCCTTAACCATAGGGGTGATTAAACTCATTATTTACCTATTTCCCCGCTCCTCCTGCTCTTCCAAGGCAGCGCGCGCCGTTCATGCTCCTGCTCCAAAGCGCTATGCTCGCACAACCGATAGAGAGCAGCGCTGGCACTAACGGCAAAACAAGATATCACTTTTACAACGATAACGTCTCGTGTTTCGGTATTTACTGAGCGCTAATGAGGGCTATTGCTATCTATTGAGCGCTATTGATATCTACTGAGGAACGCCTGATAAAATAGTTTTCAGTTCGTCTAGATGACTTGTCACCGCGATCTTATCAGGACTAGTTTCTTTGAGAGCGCTGTTGAGGTCATGCAAATGAGTTTCTATAGCCTCATAGTTTGTTTTATTTGTTTTCTCAATGTCGCCCTTTATATCTTTCCAGTCACCTTCAATTTGACTATCCAAAACTCTAACAGTGTGCCAATCGTCTAGCCCAGCTAAGGTTTTAGCATCCGCGACTAGTCCGGACATATTGTCTAGGGTGGTCGGATGGGCCGTTGCTGGCTGACTCGTTTTGGCAGCAGGCGTAGCGGCGCTTGCCTTAGCTCCTGGCGCAGAGGCTCCACAGCTCGTGAGCGCAAACAAACCGAGCGCGCTGACCAAACCTAAGGCGAAAATCTTTTGGTGGCTGAACATAAACAGGTTTCCTTGATAGTTAGTGACTTTGGATAGGAGCGAAAATGGGTCTGTCTAGGCGGCTTAAGCCGTTTTTGCTAGCGGCGGGAGAGCGCTGCCTTTGGGGGATGGCATGGTTCCTAATTTTGGAGGGTAAAATCTTGAAGGAGATAGATGGGTAGATCGCTCTGGCTCAACGCGGTTGCGTAGGTTTGATTCAAATACGGAGAATAGGCACTGTCTCCTAGCAGATAAGTTTTAAAGAGAGCCACACTCATCGCCTTAACGTAATTTTTTGCGGCCTCGACATCAGGGCCAATTACCCGAAGCGGTACAGGAATGGCACTGCGACTGCTTGGCGAATCATCTGGCTCCTTCGGTTCGTCTATGGTGGAAAAGTGGGTGCCGTGTTTCATCATTAAAAGATAGCGATCGCGAGACTTAAGCCAGGTAAACGGACGAATTTGTTCGACCAACGCAGGGGCTATCGTATCTGCACTGCCAGAGATCAGCATTGTGGGCAGGGTAATGTCGGCCATGCCCGCCGGGCCAAACACAGCGCTATCGATGGAATTGATGGCGATCGCAGCTTTTACCCGGCGATCGCTCAGCGGTGGCAGCGGCTGAGGCAACTTGAGTATGGAGCATTGCACCAGCAGTGACAAATTAATAAAGTGAGAAGTCTCTAGCGGACAGGCTTGCGCCAGCGTGTCTAGATGAACCGTAGCACCCGCTAACGCCAGCGCCGTATAAGCACCTAAAGACTGTCCCAAAACGCCCACTTGCTGTAGGTTCACCCGGCCACGAAGGTTGGAATCGGCCGAATCGCTCACCATGGCTTCCAACTCATCCAAAAGCGCCTGAATGTCGGTGGGTCGGCGGATCACCTCGTCCGGCTTAATTCCCTGACTGGTTTGCCCTGAAAATAGAGCGTTAATCTGGTTAGCATCGCTGCCAGGATGTTCGACGACGGCCACCGCAAAGCCATAGGAGGCGAGATGTTTGGCAACATAGGCAAAGTTTGTGCGATCGCCCCCTAACCCATGAGAGATCACAACCAAAGGAGACGTTACCCCTGCTGGCAGCGCTTCCGGTAAATAGAGATCCGTAGGCAGCCTGAGCTGATTGAATGACTGCATTTGCCAGCGATGAGGCCCAGGCGCAGTCAAGTCAGCGAAAGCAGCCGGAGCGGCCTGATTGGTTTCTAGATCGGTTTCTAGATCGGTTCCTAGATGGGTGGTGGCCTGCTGCTGAATTTGAGCCACCGCCTGCTGCGTTTGATTAATTTCGGTCAGTACGGACTGGGTCACCGTTGAGAGTCGGCGTAAATCAACTCTCGCTCCGGCAGTCGGAAAATGATTGAGGATGCTAATT
>JBBSOB010000001.1:0-85004 GCA_038260205.1 Phormidesmidales cyanobacterium | reverse complement strand
TAACTGCACCTGACATCCTTGAACCTCGCCACCTCGACAGCGCTGATTGGGCCGAGCTAGCCCCAGACACTGATCTGGCCAAGTTTGAGGGGAAGCTTCAACGATTTGCAGACTGCTAGGCGGAACATTGAGCCGACCAACTAGATCTTTTTGAATGCGTCGAGCCAGCCTGCGAGGAAAAGCCGCATCGACATATTCTTGAATGACGATCTCTCCATTGCCTGCGGATAGTGTTGGCGCGGCTACTGATTCGGAAGTGGGAAGCGGCGCGGCTAGCACCGAAAAATTGCCTGATAAAAGCATGAGACTGGCGCAAAGACCGATGGTTCGAGATGACAACATAAAAAGCTATCCTTGCAGCAAAGTGGGCTGTCTTAGAGTTTTTATAAGTTAGCCGACTCTTTGGAGATCATGAATCTGGTTACTAAATTTGATACGGCATTCGATTCGGCAATAGGCTTAATCACCTTGATTACCTTAATTACCAACCGTCGATGAATCGTCATACGACTGACGCGCCGCTGACACAAGTCTTTTTTATAGTTTGAGGCGTAGATATCTCAATGAGGCTTCAAATCTCATGATTACTTCAGAACTTTTTGATTTTAATGTTGAAAGTAAAGGCGATTACGGTTTGCCTGAAGAGACAAAGCTGCCGCTGATTTTAGTCAATCTTCAGGACAGTTTCTAGTTTTTGATTGAACAAGTTAATCCGCTGACATCAACTATGTAGTTTCGACCGCGCAGTTTCGACCGCGCAGTTTCTTGAGGAGTCGATTTCGCTAGTTTCAGAATATATGTTGTTGAGGGTGCTTCCATTGGAGCATCCTTTTTTTTGCCTAAATAATTAGGCTGTGTTTGCCTATCTATTCCTTTTCAGGGCAGTTGTAGAACTGGATCTGGTTCAGTTTGTTTTCCTCCGGGGACGCGCTAAAGTCTGCATCATCAAACTGTGTTCCGACGGTAGCAACCGTTTCAGTCCGTCACCGTCCGCAGCTATCTAGTTAGTTTTTTCATGATGAAAATGTCGCGATCGCTCAACGTCCTGTTGGGTTTATTTATCAGCCTTAGCCTCGGCCTTGTCTCGCCTTTATCGCTTCCGGTTACGGCACAGCCTGCCACGACTCAGACGGTTCGTTTTTCTGATGTGCCTGCTAACTATTGGGCCTACGACTACATTCAAAAGCTCGCAAACTCGCAGGTTATTAGCGGTTTTCCTGATGGGAAGTTTCGCCCCGAAGAGCCAGTGACGCGCGCCCAATTTGCCGCGGTTTTGAGCCAGGCATTTTTGCGGGCAAATGTCGCATCTTCCGTACCCTTTGCCGACGTTCGCCCTAACTATTGGGCCGCTGATGCCATTGGAGCAGCGCGTTCTTCAGGCTATATGGCGGGCTATCCTGACAATCGCTTTCGGCCAGATGCGCCGATTCGCAGGGTAGATGCCCTACTGTCATTGGCCAATGGACTAAATTACGCGGACGGCCCTGAAAAAATATTAAAACGCTACCCCGATGCGAATGAGATTCCTGGCTATGCCTATGCCGCAATGCGATCGCTCGCTCAGGCCGAGATTATTGTCCCTGACAGCAAAGATCCGACTAAACTCTCGCCGCTCAAATCGGCTACCCGCGCGGATATAGCCGCCTTTGTTTACAAGGCGATGATGACCACTTCAGACTGGCAGAATAAGCCAGTGAGCGTGATCTCGGCAAAGACTATTGCCGTTAGCTTTAGCAATACCGGAGAGCGGCTAGCGACCCTAACGCCCGAGCGCGATAAAGTGCAGATATGGAATGCGCAGACGGGCAAGCTGCTAAGTGAGATTTTAGCTGGAGAAGAGAGTCGTTTTTGGGCGATCGCGCTCAGTGGCGATGGGACAAAAATAGGGGTGATCGCTGAAAACAAAACAACCGGAAAGCTCGAGCTTGGTTTATGGAATGCCCAAACAAAAATGCGACTGTGGCAACGATCTTTAGACAAACCATCGGAGCCTAATTACTTGGTTGCTTTTCGACCCGGCGATCAAACGTTGCTAGCTCAAGTTGGAGTGGTGGAACCATCGCAAGGTAACTTAATCCGCTTTTACGATGCAACTACGGGTGCCACTGCGCGATCGCTAACGTCGGCGCACCCCTACAATACAGTTGCCTTCAGGCAAGATGGCGCACTTTTGGCTGGAATCGATGGTGCTAAGGTCGATCTTTGGCAGCTTAAAAACAGCCAACGGGTTAGCTCCTTCGAGCCGGGGAAACTATTGCCTCCCGCTTGCGATGGCCAATGTCCCTACTACCCAGTCAGTATCGCTTTTGACTCTTCTGACTTCGGCGCTTTCCTGGTACTTTCTCAAAACTTGTTCGAAGGAAAGCTTACTAGTTGGGATGCTAATAGAGAACTTTTAATTACCCCTGTCTATGGTTCTATCGAAACCAACCGCGACGATAGCTTCGAGATGATTAGCCCCGATGGAAAATATATTCTCCTGGGCGGGCCGGTGGCTGGACTTCGCTTGATCGGCAGCGAAACTGGATACAGCGGCTGGCGACCCGACTTAAGCGAAATTGATTTAGCGATCGCGAATGAAAGCACCCCAGCCGATTTTGACGCTATCTACTCAGTAAAGCCCGCCTTTAGCGCTAATGGAGCCTATTTAGCCATTCCAGCGCTAGATACCACTTCAAACATTTACATCTTTTCTAAACGTAAACCCTAATCAACCGCAGGCGCTACACAGCGTTGGGCCTGCCACGCTCAATTACTAGCAAACTCACCAATACGCCTATGGCTCCAAAACTAGCGCCCGCTATCAGGGCTGCTCTATAGCCTGCGGTCAGCGCGGCCATCGAAGCTTCTGCCGGTAAATTTCCAGCGGCGGCTCGGGTGGTAATCGCTGCGATCGCCACTAAAACAGCTAGCCCTAGCGCCGATCCAATTTGCTGCGAGGTGGTTAATAGCCCCGACACCAATCCCTCTTCACTGTCGCTAACTCGACTAGTCGCAGTAATGCTAATGGCGACCTGCGTAATCACGATGCCTAAGCCAATAGCCACACCGCCGGGTAAAAGATCGCGAACAAACTGAGCATCGACAGGCATTCGGCTTAAGCCCAGTAAACCTGCGGCGACTAAGGTAATGCTGCCCGCAAGCGTATATTTGGTGCCGAAGCGGGCGACGAGCTTGGGCGCAAACGGGGCCGTGAGCATAGCTACAATGGCGACGGGCGAGAAGGCCAGTCCGGCTTGTAAGGGTGAATAGGCCAGCACTTTTTGCATATACAGCGTCAAAATGATCACGCTAGCTCCGAGGGCGGCGTTCATTAAGGCCCCTAGCAGCATTCCGGCGAGGATAGAGCGGCGGCGCAGTACGGTGAGCGGTATGAGTGGGGCGGGCGATCGCGCCTCGATAATGGCAAAGGCAATGAGTGAGACCACCGCAATCGGCAGAAATATCATCAGTTGAACAGAACGCCAGCCAACGCTGCCCATACGCTCTAGGGCATAGACCAGTCCCACCAGGGCAATGGTAATCGTGAGTGCGCCCGGCCAATCGAGATAAGCGGGTTTAGGGCGATCGCGATCCTTCTCAATCAATAAAGGTGTGGCTATCAGCGTGAGTAACCCAATCGGCACATTCACAAACATCACCCAGCGCCAGCTCAATGCACTAGTCAAAATGCCGCCAAGTATAACGCCGAGCGCGATGCCACCAGCGGCCATTGCCCCCCAAACCGTCAGGGCGCGGTTGCGGTCGTCGCCTTCGGGAAAGGTCGCAATCAAAATAGACAAAGCCGAGGGCGAAACAATCGCCGCCCCAATCCCTTGAAAGGCTCTAGCCACAAGCAACATGGTCTTAAACTGAGCCAGTCCGCCGACTAGCGAGGCGATTGTAAAGATGACTAGGCCGATGATAAATACGCGCCGACGGCCAAACAAATCGGCAGCGCGGCCTCCCACCAGCAAAAATCCGCCAAAGGCGAGCGCATACGCACTGACCACCCACTGCAACACCTGCTGCGAAAAGTTGAGAGCCTGTTCTATATCAGGTAGCGCAACGGTGACAATCGAAAAGTCGAGTACCATCATCACCTCTGCGGCGCAGATAACGACGAGCACCCACCAGCGGCGATCCTCCGGAGGAGTGGCTTTGCCATCGACCGATTTGGAGTGAAACATGCATCATTCTTTTACTAGGGTTGCTGAAAGCTGAGACAGTCTTTCAGTGACTTCAGCCTACCGGGATCTTTCCCTAGAGGATAGGGTGCGGCTCAGATAACGCTGCGATAAGCCGCTGCATTTTTTGATAATGCGCCCCTTTCCAATACACTTGTTCGCAGCTTTGGCACTGAAAGAATTCGTCGTAATCAAGAGCGGTAAGGCTGGGTATTAGAGGCAATATAGCGGTTTTCCCAACCGGTAAGATCCGTCCGTTGCAGCGAGAACAGCGATTAAAAGGAACAATATTGGTATAGAGATTGAAGCGGTCTAGAACTTCTTTCACTTGTATTTTGGGTTGGGGCGATCGCACCCTATAGCCATAAATCACCAGACTCCGCTTTAGCAACCCTAAGTCCTGAGTCAGCAAAACCTTTTTCTGCTCGTGAGAGATCTGCAGAGATCTGCGCAAGTTCTGCCTTGTCGTAGTCGTTGCGATCGCGCGTGTCGAATCCTAAGAATCGAAGGTATTGGATAAAAAACGTTGAGATTTCCATAGAAATGAAAAAAAGCTTGAAACATTCCTAGTCCTGAGTAGCAGCGTTGTCTCGATCTTCATGCAAAATAGAAGGGTCTATTTTATTAGGTATTTAACCGATGGCGATAGAAACCGTTGGCAGCCCTCCGCCCGAAGCAAATCAGCTACGCGGCGAGATTGAAAAGCAACTGCCAGAGATTATCAGCAGCTTTAGTGAGGTACTACAAAAACAATTTGGATTCGAATCGCTGCGAGTAGGCGGCTTTACCATCGTGCCGGTAGAAGCGGCTGATAGCAGCATTTCCTGCGACGAAGACGGCTGTTCTGTCGATTAAGCGTTAGATTAAGCCTCAAATGGGCCTTAATTGAGCGTTAGATTGAGCGCTGCAACGATTTGTGGCGACTTGCTTAACGAATCGCGAAAAGTGATCTGCCATACAGAAAAATAAAAGCGTAATTTCAACGAATTGTTGCTGTATGGCTAGCTTATGAAGACAGGAAAACGGATCGGGATTCTGACGAGTGGTGGCGACTGCGCTGGCCTTAATGCCGTGATTAGAGCGGTCACTCGCTGCGCCATTACGGTGCATGGTTGGGAAGTGTTCGGCATCCTTAAGGCAACGCATGGCCTCATGTCGCGGCCACCGCAGGCCATTCAGCTAGGACTGAATCAGGTGGACTCTTTTCTAACGATGGGAGGGACTTTTTTAGGTACGACGACCAAAGGCGATCCGTTTGCGTTTCCGATGGCGGATGGCACGTTGATGGATCGCTCTGAGGAAATTATTGAGGGTTATCACCAGCTAGGATTAGACGCGCTGATTGGCATTGGCGGCGACGGCAGCCTAGCGATATTGCGAAAGCTGTCTCAGCAAGGCGGCATTAACCTGGTGGGCATTCCTAAAACAATTGATAACGATGTGGGAGCTACAGAGCGCTCTATTGGCTTTGATACGGCGGTGAATACGGCGACTGAAGCCATTGACCGGCTGCACTTTACGGCGGCGAGCCATAGCCGGGTGATGATTGTTGAAGTGATGGGCCGCGATGCGGGACATATTGCGCTCAACGCAGGGATTGCGGGCGGTGCCAACATTATTCTCATTCCTGAAATTGGCTATCGGCTGGAGAACATTTGTCACCATATTCAACAGAGAGCCGCCGCTGGGCGAGATTACTCGATTGCGGTGGTATCTGAAGCGGTCTGCACAGAAAAGGGCACCCCGATGGAGAAAGGCCATTTTGCCGACTGTCGATTGGGTGGGATTGGTCAATATCTTTCGGAAAAAATTTCGATTATGAGCGGTGCGGAAACCAGAGTAACTGTACTGGGCGATACTCAGCGAGGCGGGACATCTTCTCCGTTAGATCGCATTTTGGCGGCGGCTTTTGGCGTAGCGGCGGTCGATTTGATTGCGGCAGGTCGCTATGATCGAATGGTTTCTTGGCGATCGCGCGCGGTAGATTCTGTTCCTATTCTAGATGCCATTAAAAACTACTGTGCGGTCGATCCGCAGGGGACGCTGGTTAAAACGGCCAAGGGGCTAGGCATTTGTTTGGGCGATCAGGTTCATCCGGAGCCGTCTGCGAAAAAAATGGAAAAAGCCCTGCAGGAGATAATTGTGTAGCGATTCGGGACTTTAGTTTTTTGGGTGCGATCGCGTCATATCGCCTGTCTCTTAGCGCGATCGAACCCTACAGGTCATACTCTAAAGCTAGCCCTTACAAAAAATATAATTGCGCTGACTAACCTAACCTAACGGGCTAGGCATTGAAAATATCTCCCATTGCTAGCAACAAAACAATACTGCATGTTGTTCTATGGGCGTAGTTGATGCTCGGCCATTTAACGATAAACGCACTGATTCCCGGCAGACAAGCGGGTGACCACCGCATCTGCATTCATAGAAGAAAGACTGCCTTCTAGCTCGCCTATCTGAAATTGGGGGCCTAGCGTATCTTCAAACACCTTTACATTAGGGTTTCTCTCTTTCAGCTCCGAAAGCGTAGAGCCAACTTTGAACCCATCAACAGTGCCGAGGCTGGCCTCTCGCATTCCCCAGCCAACAAACTCGCCTGCAATGCCCTGAACAACCAGTCCATTGGGCCAAGTAATAGTATCAAACGATTTTCCTTGCGGTTCACACAGATTTTTTTCAACCTGCGTAGGTTCTCCAAAAGCGTTGGTAAGCGCTTGTTTAACAACCGCCATATCTGTTCCAAAGGTAAGCCTACGAGTTTGACTTCCATCGCCTACAAAAAAATTGAAACCGTCACTCGCGAGTGCCACACCAACAGATGATTTTTCAACAGGTTCTGATTCTGGTTTTATAACCGTTTCGGCTGGCTCTGAACTTGTGTTGTTTTGATCTTCTGAACTTGTGTTGTTTTGATCTTCTAAACTTGTGTTGTTTTGATCTTCTAAACTTGTGTTGTTTTGGTCTATAGTGCCATCTAATACTTTTGTAGAACGCTGAGGACTACAGGCTGCTATTGATAAAAGCAGAAACAGACTGAGTGCAAGAGTATGATTTTTCATAGAGAAAGACGTTGTTAAAACGCGGACTGCCGTAGCTTGTTCGGTGGATGCCGTGTGGTATTGCGATGGCCCTTTACGGTGCCATGATAGCTGTCGTTATTCTGGCTGAGCCAGTTAAATCTTCGGCAGCTAAGCGTCGATCAGCAGGTCTGTGCCTTCTTGAGTAACCTTAAAACAGGCTACATCGGTGGGTGATTTTCCCATCGCCATCATTTTTTGCGCAACGCCAGGCAAAGGAATGCCCACAAAGGACTCTACCCATTCGACGTTTTTGCCTGTGCAGATTTCAAACTTGGATCCGTGAAACGGGCAGGTAATGACGCCGTTCTCAAGTTTGCCTTTGGCCATAGGTAGGCCGAGGTGAGGACATTTGTTGGCGATCGCACAATACTGATCGCCTACTTTAGCAACTAGAACAGCCTGCCCGTTGACGCTAACTTTTAAAACTTTATCAGCGCTAACATCGGCCGTGGTCGCAACTTTTGTTTTAGTCATGGTAGAAAACGTCTCTGATTATTATGGAAAACTTGTAAACTTTGGAAAATTAATCCTCCAATAATACAAGCTTTGAAAGCCACCTTCATTTTGATTAAGAAATGTTTGCTACAGGCGGTAATAAAACGCTGTCCAACAGACCTTCGCAAGCATCTGTTAGCAGCTCAATCACATAATCAAACCCAGCTTCTCCGCCGTAATAAGGATCGGGCACTTCTTCATCGTCGTGATGTCGGCAAAAGCTGCACATCAACTTCACTTTGCTGGCGTATTGATTAGCCTGATCCAAAGAGAGAATATCTCGATAGTTGCTGTGATCCATTGCCAAAATTAGATCGAAGTCCTCAAAGTCTTCAACCCCAAACTGACGAGCGCTGCCGATAAGTGCCACTCCTTTTTTTTTGGCCGCTAGGGTCATGCGGCTATCGGGCTTTTTGCCGATGTGGTAGCTCGCTGTCCCTGACGAATCGCAAGTGATGCGATCGCCCACTCCCCGACTATCGATCAAATGCTGCATGATATTCTCAGCAGACGGAGAGCGGCAGATATTACCCAGACAAACAAAGAGAAGTTTGGTCGTCATAACAGCGAACGTTACCTCAATATTCAAAATCTCACTCGGCTATATTTACCTGGGCCATACTTACCTGGGCCATACATGCCCCGGACACATATCCCCGGCTACATATCCCCGGCTACATACCCGGCAAATTAAGTCCGCCCGTTAGCTCTTCCATTTGCTCGCGCATCGTCGCCGTAGACTTATTGTAAGCATCCACCATAGCCGCCATCACCAAGTCAGAAAGCACTTCGGCCCCTTCCCCTAGCGCCTGCTCCGAAATAACAACATTCTTAGGCTCCTGGTTACCGCTCATGGTCACCGTCACCATTCCGCCACCCGCAGTGCCTTCAATCTCCATTTGCTCCAGTTCTTCCTGAAGCTTTTTCGCGCCTTCTTGAACCTGCTGAGCCTTTTTAAATGCCTCAGTAAGCTCCTTCATTTTGCCGAGACCAAATCCAAATCCTTGCCCTTTTGTCATGATTAGCTGGGGTTTAAACCGTAAATAACTGTCAAACTATACCACTGGCGAGAAATTTTGACTTCGACTCCGCTCAGTCAATGGGTAGCTCGTTAGTCTCTCGAACCAGACCTCTCGAACCAGACCTCTCGAACGCAGACCAGCCGTCAAGCAACGCTCAATCCCTAAGCGTAGACCAGTCGCCGCGCGTAGCCGCAGCCGTGCTATTCAAACAGGCCAATAATCTTCACCTCAGTCTCTAGCTCAACCCCATTCCGTGCTCGAATCACCGCCTGCGCGTGACGAATCAGCGCCAGCACGTCATCCGCCTTCGCCCCGCCCAAATTGACAATAAAATTGGCATGTAGCGTAGAAATTTGCGCCTCACCCACCTGGTAGCCCTTTAGCCCGGCTTGCTCAATCAGCCGCCCCGCACTATAGGCTCTGCCATCGGCATCCATGCCAGCCGGATTACGAAAAACACTGCCACAGTTTGGCAAATGATAAGGCTGAGTCGTTCGGCGCTGCTTAAGATCGTCGGCGGTTGCCGTCTTTACCGCAGCTGGCGCATGGCCCGGACTGAGCTGGAACGTCGCGCGCGTCACAATTCGCTGGCTGCCCTGCAAATTCGAGGTTCGATACCGATAATTCAGGTCTTTTGGCTGCAGCACCTGTAATGTGCCATCCAAGTCGAGAACTTCCGTCTCCACCAAAATATCAGCGGTTTCTCTCCCATGAGCGCCCGCATTCATCACTACTGCGCCGCCCACCGTCCCCGGAATGCCAATTGTCCATTCAAATCCTTGTAGCCCATTGCGAGCCGCCTTCCAAGCTAGCGAAGACCAGGGTTCTCCCGCGGCGGCCACTACTCGGCCAGTGGCCGCATCAAACTCACTGTGGCGCAGCGCCCTGGTGCAAATAATCAAACCCGGTAGGCCCTGCTCACTAATGAGCAAATTAGACCCTGCGCCCAGCAGAGTAATGGGTAGCCCCTGCTGATTTCCCCAGTCCACCGCATCCTTTAGCTGATCGGGATGCTTGGGCAGCGCTAGCCACTGCGCATTGCCCCCGACTCTAAAGGTTGTCAGTTTGGCCAATGGTGCATTCGGCTGTATTTCCAGGTCGTTGCCAAGCCGGACGATCTGGGTTTGGCGCTGAGTTGATTTAGTGGCCATGATGCCTGCCACGATCGCGCGGCCTCTCCTAAATATATGTAGACAATAGGTATATGTAGACGATATAGGTAGACTCGGTACGCTAGCTTAAGTCAGTGCTGCTTCTGGCTGCGGCACCGACTGGTAAGCCTTCATCACGTTAGGAATCACCTGATTGAGGTTGCCGGCCGTTAAGAAAATAACAATATCGCCCGGACTGAGCGTTGTTGCTAGGGTTTGCGTTACCTCTGGTAGCGTGGCCTGATACTCAGTATTGGGGTGGTGCTGTGCGATCGCCCGCATTACCTGCTCGCCCGTAATCTGGGACGTATTCGCTTCACCAGCGCTATAAATGTCCGTCACAATTACTCTATCTGCGCTGCCAAACGCCGTTGAAAACTCATCTAGCAGCGTAAAGGCCCGACTGTAGCGATGCGGCTGAAAAACAGCTACTACTTTTCTAGGGGTTCCGGACGGTAGCTTCCCGCCGCGCTGAACTTCTGCCGCCGCCAGCGTCGCGGCAATTTCGCTGGGGTGATGTGCGTAGTCGTCAATAAACAAAATTTCGTTATGCAAGCCGCGATGGTCGAACAGCCGCGCCGCGCCGCTAAAATTGGGTAGATGCTGAGCGATCGCCTCAAAGCTCACGTCTAGCTGACGGGCCACCGCGATCGCCGCCAGCGCATTACTCAAATTATGTAAACCCAACAGCGGTACCGTTACCGTCCCTAATGACTCACCCCGCTCGATAATTTCAGCGGTCGTCCCGGTGGCTTCCTCAATAATATTAGTGGCAATATAGTCTGCGCCAGAATGAGCATCGAGACTGTAGCCAATGGCGGGGTTAATCCGCTCGCGCACCGTTGGACAATCCACGCTGCCAATCACCGTGCCGCACTTCGCCACAAACCGCTCAAAAATATCCACAATCTGATCGAGACTGCTGTAGTGGTCGGGGTGATCCAGCTCAATGTTGGTAATTACGCCAATGTGAGAAGAGAGCTTAACCAAAGAACCATCCGACTCATCGGCTTCAGCCACAACATAGTCGCTTTTGCCCTCGTAGGCGTTGCCGTCCCAGGTGCTCACTTCGCCACCGATAATAATCGTAGGATCAACGCCTGCTTTGAGCAGTAAATAGCCAGTAATGCTGCTGGTGGTGGTTTTGCCGTGGGTGCCTGCGATCGCAATTCCCTTGTGCTCATTCATCAGCGCCGCCAAAATATCCGAGCGGTGAAAAACCGGACAGCCCAAAGCCTTGGCTTCTCTAAACTCCAGATTGTCCTCACTAATAGCCGTAGAACACACTACCTGCGGCAACTGAGTCGCCTCGCCGCCGTTCAAATGGGTAAAAAACGAAATATTCTCAGCCTGTTGCTGATTGAAAATATAAGCGCCCTTACTCTCCAACCGTCGTGTAATGTGGCTCAAGCGCAAATCTGAGCCAGAAACCGGCAGACCCCGGCAGGCCAACACATGCGCTAACGCTGACATGCCAATTCCACCAATTCCAATAAAGTGAAACGGTCTACCGCTGAAATCCACTGACGAACTCAGCATATTAATTTCCTCTCAAGCCGTGGCACATCATTCATAATCAGGCGTATCATACCAGGAATCTTTCAGCGAACTCGAAAACCCCAATGCCCGCGATCGCTCATCACAATTTAGATCGCAACCTCACCGCAACCCCACCGCAACCGGGTACAAAACCGAGTATAAAACCCTACTGCAAATCAGAGCGGGGTGCCCTCAATGCGATATGATAGTCAGGATTAATAGATTCTGTAGATATTGCTTTTGCCTTACTTTTGGCTGTTAATGCGGCCATTAGCGATCCTAGCGATCGGTGAGTAAATGGCAAGCACTCAGGCAGGCCATCAGGACAATGGCCGGGTCTTGATAGACCTAAAAATTAGGATGACTGGGCAAACCGCCCTACCGTCAAACTTGAAGACTGAAATACTATCTTTTTTTAGAGAACAAGAGGTTAACGCGCAGTGGTTAGAGTAGCGATCAATGGTTTTGGGCGAATTGGCAGAAATTTCTTACGGTGTTGGCTGACCAGAGAAAACAGCAACCTCGACTTGGTCGCTGTCAACAACACTTCTGATCCGCGCATCAACACTCATCTATTAAAGTACGACTCTCTGCTAGGTCGTCTAGATGCAGACATCTCTTACGATTCCGACTCCATGACCGTCAACGGTCACAAAATTCGTTGTTACTCCGACCGCAACCCTAGCAATCTTCCCTGGAAAGACTGGGGCATCGATCTGGTCATCGAATCCACCGGCGTTTTCAACAGCGAAGAAGGCGCATCTCGCCATATTGAAGCCGGTGCTAAAAAGGTTTTGATCACTGCACCCGGTAAAGGTGGCCACATCGGCACCTACGTTATGGGCGTAAACGATCAGGACTACGAACACGACAAACAAAACGTAGTCAGCAACGCTAGCTGTACCACCAACTGCCTAGCTCCCGTCGTCAAAGTCATCAACGACAACTTTGGCATCGTCAAAGGCACCATGACGACCACGCACAGCTACACCGGCGACCAACGGATTCTGGACGCTAGCCACCGCGATCTGCGCCGAGCGAGAGCCGCTGCGGTCAACATCGTCCCGACGACGACGGGGGCCGCTAAAGCTGTATCCCTAGTCATTCCTGAAATGGAAGGCAAGCTCAACGGCATTGCCCTACGGGTGCCCACGCCAAACGTTTCCATCGTTGACTTAGTGGCGCAAGTCAGTAAGCAAACTATCACTGAAGAAGTTAACGAAGTGTTAAAGAACGCTTCTTTGACGACTATGAAAGGTATTTTGGGCTACACCGAAGAGCCGCTGGTTTCTGTAGACTTCCGCAAGACTAACGAATCTGCCACCATCGACTCTCAGCTGACGATTGTGATGGACGGCGACATGGTAAAAGTGATTGCCTGGTACGACAACGAGTGGGGCTACAGCCAGCGCGTTGTTGACCTAGCTGAGCTAATTGCTACGAAGTGGAAAGACTAGTTGTTAATTAGCCAGTTGCTAAATTCTAGCTGCTAAATTCTAGCTGCTAGCTCCTAGCGGCTAAACCAGCCAGTGACCGTCGAAAGATGATAGATAGCTAATTGAAAGCGGGGACGCCATGTCCCTGCTTTTTTTTCGTACTCGTCGCGAGAGTTAGGCAGGAATGTTAGGCTAGGCGCAGCGACGTGATAGTGGTTATTTCTTTAATTTTGGTTACTCTCCATGCCTAATCCTTGTGTCTAATTTGGTCTTCTCTGCGGAAAAGCTTCTGTTTACGCCTGCGGCTACTCGTGATGATGCAATCCCACTAATTTTTGCCTTTCCTAATGAATACACCGTAGGCATCACCAGCTTGGGCTATCAGATAGTCTGGTCAATGCTGGCACAGCGCGACGACATAGCCGTTAGTCGTCTGTTTACAGATATGAGCGAATCTTTGCCAACTCAGCCCGAGATTATGGGGTTCTCTCTCTCGTGGGAGCTAGATTATGTCAATATTCTGGATCTGCTAGAACAGCAAAAAATTCCTCTGCGAGCTAGCCAGCGTGAGAATAAGCATCCCCTAGTGTTTGGAGGTGGCCCCGTTCTTACCGCAAATCCTGAACCCTTCGCCGCTTTCTTTGACGTTATTTTGCTAGGCGATGGTGAGACGCTGCTGGATAACTTTTTGGATGCTTATAAGCAAGTGCGGGCGTTGGATCGGCGATCGCAGCTCAAAGCCCTAGCCCAAATCCCCGGCATCTATATCCCAGAACTCTATGCGGTTACCTACGAGAGTGACGATGGGCCAATCGCCTCCATTTTGCCAGTAGACAGCGATATTCCAGCCATTATAAAGAAGCAAACCTACCGGGGCAACGTGCTGTCGGCCTCCACCGTCGTCACCGAAAAAGCCGCCTGGGAAAATATTTTCATGGTAGAGGTGGTTCGTAGCTGCCCGGAAATGTGTCGATTTTGTCTGGCCAGCTATCTTACCTTGCCCTTTCGAGCCGCTAGCCTAGAAGCTTCCTTGATTCCCGCTATTGAACGGGGACTACAGGCCACACGCCGACTCGGACTATTGGGCGCTTCCATTACGCAGCATCCAGAATTTGAAATGCTGCTGGACTATATCAATCAGCCTCAGTACGACGACGTTAGGCTCAGCATGTCGTCGGTGCGGACAAATACCGTCAACGAAAAGCTGGCGAAAACGCTGGTTGAACATGGGTCTAAATCGGTGACTATTGCAATTGAGAGCGGATCGCAAAAAGTGCGCGATATCGTGAATAAAAAATTGGACACTGCCGAAATTGAAGTGGCAGCGCAGCAGGCTAAAGCGGGTGGTCTTAAGGCTCTTAAGCTGTATGGAATGGCAGGCGTTCCTGGAGAAACTGAGGCCGATCTGGTGCAAACTGCCGATTTGCTCAAAGCTCTCAAACGCAAGGTGCCCGGCCTCAGATTCACGCTCGGGTGCAGTACGTTTGTGCCCAAAAGCCATACGCCTTTTCAGTGGTACGGCGTTACCCGGCAGGCCGAAAAGCGACTGAAGTTCTTGCAAAAGCACCTGCGCTCAGACGGCATTGACTTTCGCCCTGAGAGCTATAGCTGGTCGGTGATTCAGGCTTTAATTTCGAGAGGCGATCGCCGCTTAGCCGATCTACTAGAACTCACGCGCGGCTATGGTGACACTTTGGGCAGCTATCGCCGCGCCTTCAAAGCGCTTAAAGGAAAACTGCCTCCTTTAGATTTTTATGTTCACGAGCAGTGGCCTACCGATCGGACACTTCCTTGGGAGCATTTGGCAGGGCCGTTGCCAAAAGAGACGCTGGTAAAGCACCTACTAGAAGCTCAGCAATATATGAGCGTAGAATGACGCTGAGTTCTGTAACGTTGAGCTGATACTAAATGGCAGAGAAAGGCTGCTTGCGCTCTAGCCTTTGTTTTTCAGCTTGGGCTTTTGCTTGGCAGGCGGCAGCAGCTCGTAGCTTACTGCCAACAATAAACGGGAGCGTAATGGGCCATAGCAGCGTAGCTATTATGATGAATGTCCAAGCTTCGATGCTTACTTTGCTCGCACTGCTGTCTTTGAGGAAAGCGTTGATAACTAGGGTGGCCGTTGCGCTAGCTGCAATCCAATAAGTAAGAATCATGAGCTGATTGGGAGGTGTAGGGTACAGGCAAGTTTTCTCGAGAAAGCCCTTGGACGTTAGCGTAGATACCGCAATCCGCGGGAGATATTTAGCTGGAGATCTTTGGCGGGAGATATTTGGCTAGAGATATTTGGCTAGAGATATTTGGCAGGCTGTGCCACATTTTGCTAGCTGCCGTGAGGAATTCGACGGTCACTCACTTAAACTTTTACCTAATTCATAGAGCAGGGTACATGAGCCTGTCGTTGGATGAAAACATGTTGTCGTCTTTTCCGTCGGCTCTTGTCAATTATCAGCCATTTCAAGGCAAATTCTGCCAAGTTTGTCGTCTCTTAATCGGAATGAGCAGGTTTGTGAGGTTCTGTCAAACTTCGCTGATGTGACTGACTGTGACTGACTGCAATTTCTTTGGCCCAGTCCATCAGTTTTTGGGCAGCCTGCTCCGGATTTAGCCCAGTAACCTCTATTTCTGGTACTGCCTGCTCGCGCTGCTCTAGTCCGTAGCGATAGGTGCTGTCGTAGTAGGTGAGCAAAATAGCGAACGCATTTGTCAAATCGCCGGACTGGATGAGTGCGATCGCCTCTTGAGTCCGTTTCCCTCCTAGCCGTTTCCGAATCCGCTCTGTTGCCGCCACCAGCTCGTCTTTATTCGCCTGGCCGTAGATATTAACCAACAGCGCCAGGCGCTCGGGAATGGGCCGCGTAATTTCTACCGCCGTCGCGATCGCCATTTGTTCAAACAGCTCTACGGGCACTCGACAAGGCCCCACCCGACGACTTTCTGCTTCTACCCAAATCGGCTGCTCTATCGAAAAACGATGCCAGTCCATCGCAATCAAATTCTCAAAATGTTCGGTGCTAGGCTGCGGTGGCAAACAAACCGCCCCAAAGCTGCTCCCTCGATGACTTGCATGGCCTTCTAAATCGAGCATTTGCTCACCTCGCTGCGCTAGCGCCTGCAAAATATCCGTTTTGGCCGTCCCGGTCATGCCACCTAGTAAAATAATTGGCTTAGGTATGGCCACTGTTTGTCGCACCCATCGCCGAAAGGCTTTATAGCCGCCTGCTAGCGTCACCGTTTGAAAACCCGCCAGATTTAGTATCCAGGCGATCGCCCCGCTGCGCATTCCCCCTCGCCAGCAGTGAATCCGCACCCGCTTATCTGGCGCGATCGCTTTCGCTTGGCGAATAAACTCAACAAACTTCGGCCCCGCAATCTCAAATCCTAACTCCACCGCATCTTCTCGGCTCTTCTGCTTGTAGCAAGTCCCCACGAGTGCGCGTTCTTCGTTACTAAATAGCGGAAAGCTCATCGCTCCTGGAATATGTCCTTGTGCAAACTCTCCCGGACTGCGCACGTCTAAAATCGGGCCTGCTGCGGCTAGAAATACATCTACAGAAGCCCCATTCACTGCGGTTGGGTCAGCATTTTGATCGGCAGATGCAAAAACCTTTTGCTCAAGATTTTCCAGCTCTAGGGCTTGTACAGACACAAAGGCTTCCTGCGTATGAGAATGAGTGAAAACGTCTTCTATTCTAAAAAGTATAAGATATCTAAAAATTATAAAGGGTTAATTGTAATCGATGCGCGATCGCCAGAGGCCGCCACGACCTTGCCAATACAGCAGCTCTGCGAATATCCCAGACGGCGCAGCGCCGCCAAACAGTCTTGAACCGCCTCCTGCGGAACACTTGCTAGCAGTCCACCAGCGGTTTGCGGATCGAACAGGATTTGAAAAATGGGTTGAGTTGCGATCGCCGCCTGAGCCTGAATTGCTCTCACCGCATTTTGCCGATTTCTCTCGTATAAAGAACTCACAAAGCCACTTTCCAAAACCTGTTCTACTCCAGAAAGAAGAGGAATGCTGCTAAAATCTAATTCCACAGCAACAGGATTATCTTTACGCCCGAGCATTTCCAACAGATGACCCGCCAAACCAAAACCGGTTACATCGGTACAGGCTGTTGCCCCGTACGTTTTCAGACAGTCTGCAGCCGCCCGGTTAGAGATCAGCATTGAGGCGATCGCGGCTTCAATCCAACGACCCTTCGCCTTGCGCTGCATATCTGCGGCAAACAAAGCGCCCGTTCCCAGCGACTTAGTTAAAATTAGCGCCTGCTCTGGCACCAAATTGTTTTTTCGCCAAACCTGTTCGGGATCGATCCAGCCATTGCAGGCAAATCCCAAAGAGAGATCGGTTCCTTCGGTGGTATGACCGCCTACTAAAAAGGTTTTGGATTCTGTTAGCGCAGCGATCGCACCTGAGAGTAGCTGATACAAAGTCTCTTCTTGCTTTGCATCAGTGCCATAGGGAATCGTGGCGATCGCCAGCACACTATGGCTAGTCGCCCCCATCGCAAACAAATCGCTCAAACAGTGGTTCACGCAAATTTGTCCAAACACATAAGGATCGTCCACCAGTGCGCTGAACTGATCGACCGTATGCACCGCCAATTTGCCCGCCGGAACTTGAATAATAGCCGCATCATCAGGAACCTCTAGTCCGGTGTGAATGCGATCGTGCCCTGGCCAGTCAGCCTCATCTTCAGCCTCAGCTCGAACCCTTCCTAGCGCCCGAGTCAACACCTGATTGCCTACCTTAGACCCACAGCCAGCACAGTGCATGGATAGTGCATCCTCCGCAACCGGGTTGAAGTTTGAGAACCCGCGATTAGAAGACGGATTCTTTTGTAGGCTATCCATCTTTGGAAAATCAGAGAACAAACCCATAAACTTCCGATCAATGCTGTCTTTCCAGCTCCGACACCATTTTGCATGAATCGCCAACGGCCCCCAAGATGCGATCGCCCGCTCAGTATCCGTATCAATAATATTGAGATACCGCCTTTGTGGGGCAAACGGTTTCAGCGACTGCTCCAGCGCCAATCGCTGCAAATTCTCATACAGCGGCGGTCCCTGCCGCACCGCAAACACCCCTGCCTTAGGCCGAGGGTGATTCACCATGGTGGCCACATCACCCGCCGCAAAAATATTGGCATGAGAACAAGTTTGCAACGTGTCTTTTACAGCTAGAAAACCGCTGTCAGTCAGCGCTAGCTCAGTATTTTTTAGACAGGGCGGCGCAGAGGCATTGGTGACCCAAAACGTGCGATCGCAGTCCACCACCAGACCGGACTCACAGCGAACCGTCTCAGCCGTTACCTCACAAACCGTCTGCTCGGTATGCACATAAATCTGTTTCTCTTTGCACAACCGCTCTACCATTCTCTGCGTCCAGCGATTGCGCCCCTTTGCCAAATGCTCGCCCCGCTGAAAAATATGAACAGCCACCTGTTGTTTCGCCTGTTGTTCCGTTTTCCCCACCGATCTCATCAGCTTCTGAAGCCGAATCTGCATGGCGAACGCCATCTCCACACCGCCCACGCCACCCCCTACAATCGCAATCGTAGCGATAGTCTCGCTGTTGTTCTTCAGCTTTTTAGCCGTTTCTGTCAGGTAGCGATCCCAAGCTCTCAACAAAAAGGCAACCGGTTTGGCTGGAATGGCATATTCCGCGGCTCCTCGAACCTTCGACTTTGCTGGCGTACTGCCCACATCAATAGAAAGGATGTCGTAGGCCAACGGCGGATGATTCTGACAGAGAATCCGCTGGCTCTGAACATCTAGTCCCACCATTTCGTCCATAATCAGCCGACAGTTCGCAAATCGCGTCAGCGGCCGTAAATCAATGTGCGCCGTGTCAAAGTCGTATAGCCCCGAAATATGGCAAGGCAACATGCCTGAATAAGGCGTATCGGCCAGATTGGTCACTAGCGTAACCCGCACGTCCGCAGGCCAGGGATTCATCCCCATTTTGCGCAGCACTAGGGCATGGCTATGGCCGCCTCCTACCAGTATTAAATCTTTTTTAACAGGGGCCGTCGGTTGCATAAAGTCCAGGCAAAATCTGCCGTGATAGATAGCCTCACTACTGTAACGAGAATAGTCTGTCGCAAGAATAATCTGTCGCGAGAGTTGCAGTCGAAATGCTGCTTTGATGGTTAGCTTTTTGTACCAGCAGTTTAAGGTGCAAAAGCACAGATAGTTTTTGTGGCTCAGACCGTTTTGGCGGAGACGCTAGGCGACTATCTGGAGTATTTGCAGGATGAGGAAGCGGAGCGTGAGTGGCGATCGCCCAAGAATTATCTCAAAGGCTACTGCAACACTGACTGGCGGCGAAAAAGCTTTGATGAAAGCGATGAACCGATTTTGAGTTTGACGCCGGAGACAAAAAAGGGCGATCGCCTGAATGGAAAATCTTCAGCAGCGTGACGAATTTGTCGGCGCTGAATCTTGGATTTTTGCAAATTTTCTCATTACT
Source organism: Phormidesmidales cyanobacterium (assembly GCA_038260205.1). Classification (GTDB taxonomy): domain Bacteria; phylum Cyanobacteriota; class Cyanobacteriia; order Phormidesmidales; family Phormidesmidaceae; genus Phormidesmis. The sequence continues at coordinate 65,640 of JBBSOB010000001.1, read as the reverse complement.
CAAAGAGATTCAAAACAGAAGTACAACAGATGTAAAAACGCGGATGGACAGCAAAACATTTGAGCGTCTTCAAGAATTTGCAGTGAGCATTCAGGCCAGAAACCCAGAGACGCTACCATCACCTGACGGACGAAGGCAGGCTCTATACAATCAGCTCGCCCGGCACCGTCAGCGCATAGCACCAGCGCGAATTGATCAAGCCTGCGTCAACCAAATTCTACGGCAGCTAAATGCTTAGCTCATTGCCCCCTCTGGCGGAGTATTTCGGCAACTGCGCCGATTTTGGATCGGTTTACGGCGGCGATGGGATTTGGATCGCGCTCAAAAGAGTAGAATCAGAAGCCTTGTGTCTATTCAGCCGCGCCAGTTAGCTTAAAACGGTTAGCTTAAAACGGTTAGCTTAAAACGGTCAGCTTAAAACAGTCAGCTTAAAACATCTATGTCCCTTCTCGCCGCGATTACGACGACACCTTCTGGCCTTCGACGCTTAGCTCCGCTTTGTCAAGAGATGGCGCAGCTATGGATCTCACCTAAACTACAGCGCGAGGCTTCTGCGTTGAAGCTCGACCATCGCGTATACGATACTTCGCTCGCCGAGTTCCTGAAGCTCAACTGGCAGCAATACGATGGCTTTATATTTTGCTTAGCGAGCGGCGCAGTGGTGCGGTTAATTTCGCCTTTGCTAACCGACAAAGCCAGCGACCCGGCGGTGGTGGTGGTCGATTCGGCTGGAAAATTTACGATCAGCCTGTGTGGTGGACATCAGGGCGGGAGCGATCGCCTCACTCAAAAAGTAAGCCAGCTCTTAGGCACTCAACCGGTGCTAACAGGCGCTTCTAATCCCTTGGGATTATCTGGCATAGACACGCTGGGCATTCCCTTTGGATGGACTAAAGGGCCGGGCGATTGGACGGGCGTGAGCGCTGCGATCGCGGCTGAATTGCCGGTTCAAGTGTTGCAAGAGGCCGGTTCCGATTTGTGGCAGGCCCACTTACCGGCGGCGCATCCCTTCCAATTTGGCTTTCCTGAGGTTGGCGCTGGCCCTGAGTTGAGCGCTGGCGGAGCCGCTTTGCAAGAAAGCCCCAAAAACCAAAAGCCGCCGCAGGCCAGAGTTTGGATTAGTCCAATGAAGCGCAAGTTCGATGAGACTTCTAGCTTGCCAAAGGTGCAGTGGTATCCGCGCGTACTTTGGCTGGGCATTGGCTGCGAGCGGGATACGGATAAGGCGTTGATTGAATATGCGATCGCAAAGGTTTGCCGGGAAAATCATTTGGCGATGGAAGCGATCGCAGGCATTGCTACGCTAGATCTAAAGGCAGATGAGGTCGGGTTGCTTGAGCTAGTAAAAGAAAAAAATTGGCCGCTGCGATGCTTTAGCGCCAGTGAGCTGAAAAAAGTCGCGGTGCCCAGTCCTTCTCAGGTGGTGCAAGATGCAGTCGGCACACCTAGCGTATCGGAGGCAGCCGCGATCGCCGTGGCCGAACAGTGGAATCGTTTGAACTCAGCGGCGAGCGTCTCCGAAAATGATTCAAACCATTCAAAAACCAGCGATCTGCGGGTGAAAAAGCAAGTCGTAAAGCATCTTGACTACAAAGGTGCGGTGACCGTGGCGATCGCTCAGGCCGAAATTGGCTACACCGGGCGCACGGGCAGACTGCACTTAGTAGGCACAGGCCCCGGTAGCCTCGATCAGATTACGCCCGCTGCAAAAGCCGCCATTACCGATGCCGATGTGGTGATTGGCTACGCGCTGTATGTCGATTTGATTGCGTCTTTGCTGCAACCTGGGCAAATCGTTGAAGCGCTGCCGATTACGCAGGAGCGTCAGCGAGCAGAAAGGGCTATTGTGCTGGCAAAATGGGGGCTGACCGTCGCGGTCATCTCGTCTGGAGACTGCGGCATTTATGGCATGGCTGGCCTGGTGCTCGAAGAACTTCGCGCTCAAAAATGGGACGGCAAAACGCCCGCAGTTCAAGTTTTTCCGGGGGTAAGCGCGCTGCAATCGGCGGCTTCTCGAGTGGGCGCACCGCTCATGCACGACTTTTGTGCCATTAGCCTCAGCAATTTGCTGACGCCCTGGGACGTGATTGAAACTCGGCTAAAAGCAGCGGCTAGCGCAGACTTTATCGTGGCGCTCTACAATCCCAAGTCCAAAACGCGAACTGAGCAAATCGAGTTTGCGCGCGATACTTTTTTGCAGCACCGCGGGGCAGATACGCCGGTGGCTTTGGCGCGATCGCTCTATCGCCCAGACGAAAAAATCACCCTGACCACGCTCGGCGAAATGCTAGATTGCCCCATCGACATGCTCACCACCGTCATCATCGGCAACCGCAGCAGCCGCAGCTACGCCGGTTGGTTCATTACGCCCAGAGGCTACCTGGGCGATCTAGTCTCAGCGTGAATGCCCTCAACCTGCCCAGCCCACCCACACCTACCTAGCTACCTACTTACTCATCTACTCAGACTCGCCAAGCGGCTGACTGCTCATCTGCTCCTCACTGCCTCTGTTTCTCAAAATCGAATCTCGATTGACGCTCTGCGGCGCACTACAGAATTTGCGCTGGCGATCAAACTCCGCGTCCTGCCAGCCAAAGGCCCAATGACTCACCGTATCAATCTGAGGAGCGGCGCTTTTAAGCGCATCCATTTGAGCTTCCAATGAGGGGCGATCGCGGTTCGATCCCCATACGCCTGCGATCGCTGGTTTTACGGTGGCCGCGCTGCGTACTTTCAGCACCTGCTTCACCTCATCCACAATGCAGCTGGTGTTGTTATTCCCACAGACGGCATAGGACATAGGATAGGCATTTATCCAGCTAGGAAACCGATTCCAATGCTGCAATCTAGAATCGTAGCCGCTGTTGACCGCACGATTTCCACCTGGAAAAAAGACTGCGCCAGCGGGCAATCCGGCCTGTCTGGTGGGGGTGGCCGCTATCTGCAAAAAATCAACAACGCCTTGAATAGCGTGGGCAACGCTCAGCCGCCAAAGTTCTTCTTGCAGACCTGGCCGCCTAGAAGCCGGTGAACCCAAATCTTTGGGAGCAACTGCAGGCGGATTTCGACTCTGCCAAAGGGGTTCGCCCTCGGTCGGATAAAGGCTGTCGGTCTGAGCAATGTCGCTATCAATGAGATATCCGCGCTCCAAAAAGCGACGAATAAGTTCGGTGCCTTTGCCGTTGCCGCCGCGCTGAATCAACGCCTGCTGCGAAGCGGGGCCATAAATCCACAGATCTTTAACTTTATCAACCACCGAAGCCGCCCCGACCAAACGAGGGTAGCGCACATAGTCGTACAAAACGCCGTCTGGTTTTCGCGCAATTACGGCCTGCACCATTCGCAAATAGTCTTCTTGCGCCTGACGGTTGTACGGATCGATAAAGGCCGCTTCAGAGGTGCCGCTGTTGCCAGCATCGTAGATATCTAAGGTGTCTTTTCCCGCGCCATTACGAGCAAGTACCTGTCTGCTATCTGATCGCTGGCCGTAGGAGTAGCCAAAATTTAGGGTAAATAACCAGGCTTGGGAACTGATATGGCGCTCTTTGGCCGCTGCGATCGCTTCTGCCAACAAGTCCCTATCCGCATACTCGCTAGCTTGAACCACACTTGGCCAAACCGTCGGATTATTATTTTTTGGCAGCAGCACCTGCCCATTAGAAAAGGCCTCAATGTAGACTTGGTTGTACCCCAAGTTCACGACTCGATCCATTACCTCATCAAGTCTGCCTGGCTGCAAGTCACAAGGATACAGCCGCAGCCAAACGCCCTGATTTTTTGGCCATTGAGACTTGCGACAGTTCTGCACTTCTTGGGCGTGCTGTTGCGACATCGCCTCATACTGACTTTGGGCGGTGGCATCACCTTGAGCACCGGCTTCGCGAAGCGCTGCTTTTTGGTCGGCGTCTGCTTGAGGCACCTGGCAAAACCGGTTGAGCTGGGCCGCCTGCACTGGGGCTGAAATGGCTCCTTGGGCAATCATAGCCAGGGTTCCAGCTAATAAGCTAGCGGCTAGCTGACTGGGATAATGGGCGCTAAAAAAACGATTATTCTGCCAGCGCGATCGCCAGATTTGAGGCATGCAAGGCTCCTTTGGAGCGGCTTGACCAACGTGGAGCCTGCTTTTTAGCTGAATGCGCGCCCCGCTTCTTTCACCACTAAAACGTATTCCGAAGACCATATTTGCCCAACTTAAACTGAATCGCTGTTTTTGATGTCCCTTAAGCAGATCGCTACAGACATCTATAGAATCTCCGCTATCCTACGCAGAGATTCAGAAAATTTACCTACCGGCTGTGACACCTAAAAAGTATTGATTGTTTACAACCCTAGAAGGTCGCCAGCAGAATAGATTTGAAAACTCGGTGGCATTACAGAGGCTTTAAGTAAGTACGCAGATTACTTATCGCTGACTTTAAACATCCTCTTGAGCCACTTCATTACCCTCTTCATCTAAATGCTCTAGTAACGCTAGCAACTGCATTCGCTTAATGTAAGGCCAGCCGCCTTCTTGTTCAATATCTCTTAGCAGTCGGTACAAACGCTGGCGATTGTCCGGCAGCGCATCGCGAAACAGCGTGTCGCGAATTTCAAAATGCAGGCTCTCTAGCAGTCGCAGCAGCTCTAACAGCGCAATACAGTCGCCCGCTCGAACCTGAGCGGTGGCCCGGACTCTCTGCGTTAGCTGCTGGAGATCTTCGGGTAAATCGGAAGAAGAGACAGACATGCTCACCTATTTTGTGCCCTTTTGGATAATTCATGGATGGGGTGGATTGGGTCGCCAGATAGTGCTCTGGTCTAAATGAGCGCGTGGCCAGCTTATGTGAACTTTTTTAAACTTAATCTTAAGCAACCTGTCAGAGCCTACGCGATTAGTCGTCAGCGGTGCAAGCCTTTACAGAGATTGCCTGAGCGTCTCAAACCGGGCGGTCTCGGTGTAAAGTAGGGTAATAATTTTCCCTTACTTTTTTAACGATCAAAACGTCTTTGAGGTTGACCATGAGGTATCGCGCTCTGCTCGCTGCATTTTTTGCCCTTTGCTTAGGTGTTCTAACTGCCTGTAGCGAAGCACCCACTGCATCGGGTGACATTCCACTCACCTACGACCAAATTCGTAACACCGGACTGGCAAATAGCTGTCCTCAGGTAGACGAAACTCGTCGTGGCCAAATTCCCATCGAAGATGGTATCACTTACAAGCTAGTAGACCTTTGCTTAGAACCCACTAGCTTCTTCGTCAAGCAAGAGTCGTCAAACAAGCGCAAAGACGCTGAGTTTGTGCCGGGTAAGCCTTTAACGCGCTACACCACTTCTATTGAACAGATTAGCGGCGATGTAACACTCCAACCCGATGGCAGCCTCCTCTTTGGTGCAAAGCTAGGGATGGATTTCCAGCCGATTACCGTTCGGCTCCCAGGCGGCGAGCAAATTCCGTTTTTATTCACTATTAAAGGTCTCAAAGCCCAGTCTCAACCGGGTTTGAACGCGGTAACCACTTCTACCGACTTTGAAGGCGGCTTTAGAGTTCCTTCTTACCGAACTGCTAACTTCTTAGATCCGAAGGCACGCGGTTTGACTACCGGTTACGATAACGCGGTTGCCCTCCCGGCCCGTGCAGATGCGGCCGATCTCTCCCGCGAAAATGTGAAGGCGTTTGATGTCGGTGAAGGTACTATCTCCTTGCAGATTTCTAAGGTAGATAGCGCAACTGGCGAAATTGGTGGAACCTTTATTTCGGAGCAGCCTTCTGACACAGATATGGGTACAACGGCATCCGATGACGTGCGCTTGCAGGGCATTTTCTACGGTCGAATCGCGACTGGCTACGATACGTAGTTCTACATAGCTAACCGCTTTGTTTGGCTAGCGGTTTAGCTCAAGCCTAAATAGTAAAGAGTCAGCGTCTAAATTTTCAGACGATTGAATAATGAGGAGATTATCTGATTGGATAGTCTCCTTTTTTATTGATTGCTTGTTTGCTTTTTTCTACTGACTTATCGCTTCTGTTGTCTTGCTCTATCTAATTTAGAGTGCTTTGAGGTCTGTGTAGAAAGTATGAAAGTAACGCGCGATCGCGCGATCGCTTGACCTTTGCCAACAGCGTTGAGTGCGCTCGAAATATATTTGGCATCAGTCAAAAAAAGGGCATTGGCTAAGCTGTCTTGGTGGCACCAAAAGGTATTTAGTTCCGTAGAAACGCGATTGTTTGAAGAAAGAACCTTAACTAGGCTGGAAAGGTCAACTTGGCATCTTCCTTTTTTTAGTACATTTTTCGTACATCATCTCTGCTGGGATTTTTATTAGCCGCATGCGGCGTTATTTCCCTGGGTGCGCATCCTGCCAAGAGGCTATTGCTATTTTTTGCAGGCCCCTTTAATCTATGCCTTCTTCTAATCAAGCACTTAAAAGTCAGTCGCTCGAAATACTCACTAACTACCAAAAAAATCCCTCTCCTTTTCTGAGAAATCAGCTGGTGCAAATAAACATTGGTCTTGTCAGGTGCGAAGCTCATCGGTGGTTGCACAGCTCTGGCGAGACGTTTGATGACTTGATGCAAGTGGGTAGCATTGGGCTTATTCGTGCGACTGAGCGGTTCGACTTGCAAAAAGGCTATGCGTTTAGCTCATTTGCCATTCCCTATATAAGAGGCGAAATTCAACATTATCTGCGCGATCGCGGTACGGTCGTCAGAATTCCTCGTCGATGGCAGTCGCTGCAAAATCAGTCGGCTAGGGCAATTCGCCATCTGCAAGAGGAGCTAAATCGACGACCGAGCGATCAAGAAGTGGCGGATGAACTGGAAATTACGGTAGAAGAATGGCAGCAGGTACGCATTGCTAGCAGCAATCGAAATCTCCTGAGTCTGGATGCGCCAGTCAAGGAAAACGATGGTGGGGCATCTTCTCTAGGCGATTTGCTACCAGATGCTCGCTATCGCAGTTTTCAGCTCGCACAGGAAGATAAAATTCGCTTGCAGCAGGCGCTTTCGCAGCTAGAAAAGCGGACGCGCGAAGTCGTTGAATTTGTGTTTCTACACGATCTGACTCAAAAAGAAACGGCCGAACGATTAGGTATCAGCTCTGTGACAGTCTCACGCCGGGTTAAAAGAGGGCTGAAGCATTTGCAAGTTATCATGCAGCCTGCTGGGGAACCTTAAATCTATCGGTATTTCAATTAGTATTGCTAGCTTTTTGATTAACGCATTAATTTTTGTCTGCTTTTTGTCTATCCTAAGCCGGTGTGCGCACTTAGGATAATCTAGCTCACCATCAAGCCAGTCCTGGGAGGGATTAGAACATGCGGCGTTTGCTACTCATTTCACTTGCCACTGTTCCACTAACGGGATGTCAGTTTTTTCCTAAAGGCCCCGATGTTGCCGTGATCGACCCGCTCGATCCGACCAGTCTTAGCGAGGCCGTTTCTAGTCTATCCACTGGCGCTGAGGATGCTGAAGCCTTTGCCGATCCTACTGTTAAGTCGGCAGGGGCCGCCGTTTCTGCTGACTTGATCAAATCAACCGATGCGAGTGCGCGGACGTTGAAGGTTCAGCGTAGCCGCAACGATCCGTTTGCGACGCTACCGATTCCGCCGCCCCCTGAGCTAGCTGAGCTGCCAGTGGGCGCTGCGGGTAATGGCAGTGCCGTGGAAAACTCTGGTGCTAGCCGAATCACTAGTTCTGGAGGATCTGGTGCTAGCCGAGGTGCCAGTGCTGGAACCAGCCCGGCTAGAAATGGGGGTGGGGCCGCCGCCGTAACGGCTAGGCGATCGCCCACGCCTCCTCCAGTCAGAGTTCGACCGGCTAATCGAGCCCTGGTTACCCCTTCTCCGATTGCAATATTGCCTCGGGTGGCCCAGCCGGTGATTGCTCAAGCGGTTTCGGTTTCGGGTGTAGTTCAGTTAGGGAACGAACCTTACGCTATTTTACGTTCGGGTAGCGAGCCAGAACGGTACGTAAAGGTGGGCGATCGCATTGCTGGAGGTAGCGTTCGCGTCAAGCGGATTGAGACGCTGGCCTTTGAGCCAAGAGTAATTTTAGAAGAAAACGGAATTGAAGTTTCTAAATCGATCACAGAGAGTACGCCAGCCGAAAGCCCTGCGCCTGCTCTACCTGTTTCGACCCCTTCTGTTCCTGTGCCGCCGCTGCCTCCCATATCTGGCAATCAAACGCTGCTGCCCAATGTCCCCGTTATTCCTGTTCCTACGGCTTCTACGGCCCTACCGTCAGCGCTAGGCAATATTCCTAGCTCGCTCATTTTGTCATCGCCTGAGACCAACACTTAAGCTGTAATGCTATAGCTATCAGTAGCGGTCGTTACTAGCGCCTAGTATTTTTCTTTAGGGAGTCGTTTTTCGAAATGATGCTCCATAAACCTATTCCATAAATCTATCCTATAAATCTATTTAGATAGAAAGCTGTTAGGGTTGCCTGGCAGTTTTCTTTTGTTAGTAGGTGCTGAGAGGTGGTGAAGAACCCTGAGGCTTTGCGTAACCGCAAAAAATATAAATTGGCTGGCTTCGCAAAAATTATCGTTTATTAGCAATAAAACTTAAACCGTAAAAATGAGTTCAAAGCCGCTCAGAGTAGTACTCTTTATAGCAAGTAGCTCTTTGGTTAGCCTGTTTAGTTACGCTAAAGGCAAGCTGAGGCAAGCGTCTTTTGTCTAACATTTTTGAGAGGGTTAGTATTCATGGTTCAGCGTGGTTCTAAGGTTAGAATTCTTCGTCCTGAGTCCTACTGGTTCCGCCAAGTTGGCTCGGTAGCTTCCGTCGATCAAAGCGGGATCAAATACCCTGTGGTAGTGCGCTTTGGTTTAGTGAATTACGCAGGTGTGAATACTAACAACTTTGCGGAGTCGGAGCTGGTAGAAGTGGAAGCGCCGCCTAAAAAGTCGGCAGCGGCAGGCACGCTTTCTTCTAAAAACAAGAAAGGCAATAGTAAAACAACTAACGTAGCTGAAGGCAAGATTCCTGGCGAAGGCGACAACACGAAGTAGACGATGCGGCAAAAACTCCGCTAAAGGATTGCAGGTTGACTAATGCCTGAATTACCTGAGGTAGAAACCGTCCGTTTGGGACTTAATCGAGTCTCACTTAATCAGCCAGTTCGAGGAGGCGAGGTATGTTTAGCACGTACCATCGAATTCCCTGAGCTGGCTGATGACTTTTTGGTAGGTATAACGGGTGCCTGGATTGAGAGTTGGCACCGACGCGGTAAATATTTGACGGCGGAGCTGCGGCGATCGCGTTCTACGGCTGCTGGTATGGCTGCTTCTGTAGGCAGCGCTCCGGTTAGTAAGCGCAGTGAAGAGAGTGAGGCGGCAGGCTGGTTAGGGGTTCATCTCAGGATGACCGGGCAGCTACTGTGGGTGAACAGAGATGAGCCGGTGCAGTCTCATTGCCGAGTCAGGCTATTTTTTGAGGGCAATCGAGAGCTGCGCTATGTCGATCAGCGGACGTTTGGTCGACTTTGGTGGGTGCCGCCTGGGCGAGCGATAGAGTCGGTGATGACTGGGCTGACGCGGCTGGGGCCGGAGCCTTTTTCGGAAGATTTTTCGGCAAAGTATTTGGCCGGATCGCTGAAGGGGCGAAAGCGACCGATTAAGAATGCGCTGCTCGATCAGAGGCTGGTGGCGGGTGTGGGGAATATTTATGCGGATGAGGCGCTGTTTGTCAGCGGTATTCGTCCGGAGGTGAGGTGCGATCGCCTCGGTCAAAAAAGGATTATTAAACTGCATGAGGCGATTCAGCAGGTGCTAAAGGCCAGCATAGAAGCGGGCGGCACCACGTTTAGCGATTTTAGGGACGTGCATGGAACCAACGGCAACTATGGTGGCGTTGCCTGGGTGTACGACCGTGAGGGCGAGTCTTGCCGGACATGCGGTAGTGAAATTGTCCGACTGAAGCTGGCCGGACGCTCAGCGCATTATTGCCCAAAATGTCAGCGCTAGAAATGTCAGCGGCAGATCGTAATTGAGAGGCGATACAATAAGCCGTAGTAAACGTTGATGTGGAGCGTGGTTAAGCAATGCCCGTAAAGAAAGGCGATTTTGTCCGGTTGGTGAAGGAAAAGTTTGAGAATAGCGTAGAAGCCAAAGCGAGCGATCGCCGTCTTTCTAAATACGTGTTTGACACGAGGGGCGAAATACTAGACACTCGCGATGACTATGCGCTGGTGAAGTTTGGCCGAGTGCCAACGCCTAATGCCTGGCTGAAGTTAGATCAGCTAGAAAAGTTCGAGTAGACTGCCTCTGCAAGCTATCTTTGGAGATAATCTTTGGAGATTATTTCTATAGATTATTGCCACAAATTGTCTTCAGATTATTTTCGGGCCAAAGCCTTTTTCATCAGTACTTTGTGAGTGCTGCGATTGGGTTCACCTTTTTTGGGACGCCGCTGCTCGTAAGTGCCGTTTGACTTCATATCCCAGGCTTGACGGTTATCGTCCATACAGACTTGCAGTAGCTCTGAAAGCCGGGTTTTAAGAGCAGGCTCTTCGATAGGGACAAGAGCCTCTACTCGGCGATCTAAATTTCGGGGCATCCAGTCGGCAGAGCCAATGTAGTGGCGTTCGTCGCCGTCGTTGTGGAAATAGAAAATGCGGGAGTGTTCGAGGAAGCGACCAATAACGCTGATGACTCGAATGTTCTCACTGATGCCGACAATTCCAGGACGCAGACAGCAAGTTCCTCGGATGATGAGATCTATCTCTACGCCAGCTTGGGAGGCTTTATAGAGTTCGGCGATTAGTTTAGGATCGACTAGGGCGTTCATTTTGACAATGATGCGTCCGGGTTTTCCGCTTTTGGCGATCGCCGCTTCCGCCTGGATAAATTCGGTCATTTGCGATCGCAAACCGGTGGGCGCAATTAATAGCTTTTGGTAGTCCTGCTGCTTGGAATAGCCGGTGAGATAGTTGAACAGATCCGTCAAATCGGTGCCGAGTTCTTCGCGGCAGCTCATCAGCCCTATATCGGTATAGAGACGGGCCGTTTTGGGATTGTAATTACCAGTGCCAATATGGACATAGCGACGAATCTTGTTCTCTTCGCGACGAACGACCAGAGATACCTTAGTATGGGTTTTAAGATTCAGCAGTCCGTAGACAACATGAACGCCCGCTCGTTCTAGCGTTCTGGCCCAGTTGATGTTGTTTTCTTCGTCGAAGCGAGCCTTTAGCTCTACTAGGGCGACCACCTGCTTGCCATTTTCAGCGGCTTTGACCAGTGCATTGACGATGGGAGAGTCGCCAGAGGTGCGGTACAGCGTCATTTTAATTGCTAAGACGCTGGGGTCGCTAGCGGCCTGCGTGATGAACGCTTGGACAGAGTTAGTAAAAGAGTCGTAGGGGTGATGAACGAGGCGATCGCTCCGCCGAATCAGCGAAAATACGCTGCTGCCTTCTTCATTAATGGCTGCCTTCCATGAGGGAGACGTGACGGCTGTCCAATGATTGTCCTTTAGATCAGGCAGAGGCAGGCTCATGAAGCTCATCAAATCAGCTAGACCCAGGGGACTTTCAATTTCGTAAACATCTTTTTCCTGAATTTTAAGCTCATTCATCAAGGTCGTCCGCATTCCCGGCTCCATGCCAGTTTCTATCTCTAAGCGAACAACCGAGCCACCAATTCTGCGCTTACGTAGCTCTTGCTCGATAGCTAGCATTAAGTCATCGGCTTCGTCTTCTTCTACAGAAAGATCGGCGTTGCGGGTAATGCGGAAGGGATAGCAGTCTTTAACCTCCATGCCTGAGAAGAGAGCCGCAATATTATGCGAAATTACCTGCTCCATAGGTACGCCTGCCCAGTGAGCTGCGGCCGGCTTATTCCCTTCCTCTGCGGGCATTTTAGGGCCTAGCTTAGTGGGAAGCTGAACAAACCGGGGCAGTACTTTAGGAACTTTTACACGGGCGAAATGGGATTCGGTCGCGTCTATTTCCTGAATTTCGACGGCGAGGTTAAGACTGAGATTAGAAATGTAGGGAAAAGGGTGACCCGAATCAACCGCAAGAGGCGTTAGCACAGGAAACACCTGCTCTTTAAAGTATCGATCCAGATAGACTCGTTGTTCTGCGTTGAGATCGGCGTAGTCCAGCAGATAAATGCCCTGCTCTAGTAGCTGAGGCCGCAAGTCGTGCTGAAAGAATTGGTGAGCTTGCTTGATCATCGGGCGCAGCCGTTTACCAATATCTCGCAGTTGCTCTGTCGGCGTGCGACCATCGGGTGTTCGCTTATTGACCTCGGCTTCGATTTGCTGCTTGATGACAGCGACGCGCACCATGAAGTATTCGTCTAGGTTGGAGCTGAAAATAGCGAGAAATTTGAGTCGTTCTATCAGCGGGGTGCGGCTATCTAATGCTTCGTGAAGGACACGGCGATTGAACTCTAGCCAGCTAAGTTCTCGGCTGAGATACCATTTGGGATTGTCGAGCTGAATTTTTTCGCTCGCGCGATTGGCGGCAGCTTTGGTTGAGGTGTCTTCCAGTGTGCTGTCGGCTTTACGACTATTTTGACTGTCTGCCTTACTCTCCACCTTGTGATCCTTCTTATCTTTTTCTTTGGCGTCCGATTTGGTTTCTAGCTGACGGTTGCTCTTGGAGTCGTTGGAAGCTTTGCTCATGGGTTTGAAAATTTATGTTCAAAAAATCGGATACTCGAAAAATTCTTAAAAGACGTCTTGTTCTTGTCCGACCCACCATTCACCTAGTCTCATCAGCGCTTCATGCAGTTCGGCAAGCTGCGCGTTGAACTCTTCAGTACTCAGCTCGTCGCGTCGTTCTTTGAGTTTGGCTAGCCGTAGCTGAATTAGCAGCCAGGGCTTTCCCATGCTGTCAGTGGCTTCTATATATTTCGCGAGGTCTTCGCTTTTCATAATATAAATTGCTGCTGATAAGAACGATATCTGTGTACCTAGATGCTGACATTGTATCGAAGCTGGCGAAATCAAGCGGATGTCTGCTGCTCAACGCATACAAAAACAGCCTTCAGTCAGAACTTTCTAACTAAAGGCCGTTTGGGTTAGTGGCCCAAAAACTCAGATCAAGGTCGTTTCCTAAAGATCTGAGTTGGGCGAATAACGCTTACTTAAACTGTTTGAGCCAGCTTCTGAGCTGTTCGTTCGCAACGTCTCGGCCACCTAGACCGAAGGAAATTGCGATCGCAACCGCTACTGCACCTAACAGCAAACCAAAGGCCAGGTTCACAATGCCAGGAGCCACATTCATCTGACCGAGGGCCATTGCGCCGACGAACACCAGAATAGCAACGCGCGTGATCTGTGCCAGCAACCCGGCAGAGCGAGCGCCACTGCTCTTAATCAGGCGATAAGCCAGGTTCGCTACGTATAGACCAATCGCTAGAATGAGTGCGCCAATTAGCACCTGACCGGCAATCTCCATAATGGCGCGCACGATTAGCGTGAGCTGCTCTAGCTGAAGAATTTCGGTGGCGGTCACCGCACCAAACAGCATGACGCCGACCAGCGCAACGACACCAGCAACTTCAGAAGGTGACTGATGACCGATGGTCACGGTAGCAGGATCGATTCCAGGAGTGCTGTCGCTGGTGTAGGCAGTACTCGCAGACTGAATCGTAGTCTCTCCTAACGTGGGCTGGATAACAGTCGTCCCTGGAGTCGGCTGATAGGGAGCAGTTGTGGAAGTTGTAGCACTACCAATGTCCGGCAGGCCAAGAGAATCTAGGATGCCGTCGAAGCCAACGCTGGAGAGCAAGCTGGAGACCAAATCTTTGACGAAGTTGCCAATGAAGTAAAACACGGCTAGCACGACGCCAGCGGCCAATAGTAGCGGAATAAAGTCTAGAATCCGCTGCAGCATACTGACAGCAGGCACAGAAATAGCTTCAATGTTCAGCTCTTGAAGCGCCGAGATCCCAGCAGTTAGCAGAATCAGCGCATAAACTAGGGTTCCTACTAGGCCAGACAGCGACAGGCCAGTGCCGAAGTTGCTTCTAGAAAGGCCCAATCTGTGGCCTACATTGTCGATACCTGTTGCGGCGAGTAGATTCGTCACAATGCCCCGAACCACTTTGGCCAAGAGCCAGCCGCCACCAAAGACAAGCAGCGCTGTCAGGATTTGAGGAATTGCCGCGAGGAACTGGTCAATTAGCCCATTGACCGGTGCTAGCAGACCATTAAGTTCGAGGGCATTGAGAATGAGCGGTAGAAAGAGTAGAAAGACGAACCAGTAGAGCGCGTTGCCTAAGGTTTCGTGTACTTGTACCGAGTTCTCTCGGGGATCGACGCCGGTATTTTCGGCGAGTCTGTCGTCTAGGTTAAACCGTTCTAGTCCTCTGGTGACGATGGTTTTGACGAGAGTGGCGATCGCCCAAGCTACGGCAATCAGCAGTCCAGCGCTAAAGAGACGCGGAATATACTCTAGGACGGTGCCGAGCGTGTCGTTGATCGGCGCGGAAACCGCGTTGAGATCGAGGGCGTCGAGGGCGGCGGCGACCGTGATAATGGCAATTAGCCAAAAGATGATGTCGCTGACCCATTTGGCCGCGGGCACTTCTGAGGCCGGACGGCCGGTAATATTAGCGGCAATGCGGTCATCAATGCTGGTTTTGTGGAGCAGACCCTTGATGACGAGCGCGACCACATAGGCAATGATCAAGCCGATGATTAAGATGGCAATAGCGCCTAGCAGCTTAGGCAAAAATTCGCCTAGACCAGCGCCAAAGCCGATTGAGATCGCGTCTAGCGGACTATTTCTTCTAGTAGTAACTTGGCCTAGAACCTGGGCTGAACCCGGACTGAACAAGCTAATACCCATTTCTAGTAAAGGTATTGGAGGAGTCATATTTGGAGAGTAGTGAAATTTCTAAGCGTAGCTAGCGTCATTAAATCAGCTTAATCAGCGAAACTTGGTATGGATTTGCTGATTAAGCAATAAGGGTACAGCGCCTGCGCAGTTTTCAAATAAAAACTGTTCGGATTACTGAATTTAATTAACAAAACTATGAATGAACGTCAACGCGCATCTATCGATAGGCAGTTGATTCGAAATTTTACGCTCTTTCAAAGCAAAAAGACTGTGAGATCGGTATTTGTTGACCTCACAGTCTTTCGAGCTGTGCTTTCGCTGTACGTTAGTTATTTAGCTAGCGCCTAGCTCAAAACATTCAGCTCAAAAATATTCAGTTGTTTGACTAGTTAGCATCTTCTAAATCGGTTCCGTCTCCCGTGTTTTCCTGAGCGGTCTCGATCGCCTTTGTCTCCGCAACGGCATCCTCAACCGCTTCGCTGACAACGGTCGGAACCTCTATGTCGGTTTCGTCTAGTTCTTCAACGATTTCGGTTTCGGCAATGGTGTCGGCGATCGCTTCAGCGACCTCTTCCGAAGGCAGCGCATTTTCATCATCATCTAAATGGGGAACAAGGGCTACAGCCGCGATCGCATCGTCACTATCGAGCCTTTGCAACTGCACCCCGGTCGCCATTCGCGACTGAATCGAAATGGCGTTAACCGACTGACGCATAATCACGCCTCGAGCGCTGACAATCATCAGCTCATCGTCTGGCTCAGCAATCCGCAAAGCGACCAATTCATCGTCGTTGCTGCGAAACTTAATAGCGACCAAGCCCATGCCCGCCCGATTTTGCAAACGGAAGTTAGAGACAGGAACGCGTTTGCCCAATCCACCCGCTGCGACAACCAGCGCCCAAGGCCCCATATCCGCTGTCGTATCTTCCTCTCCCTCGGCGGCACTTTCAACGGCCTCTACCACCTGCGAGGAAAGGATATCCATACTAATAATTTTATCGCCCTCTCTTAGCGACATGGCGCGAACGCCCTTGGTTGGCCGACCGAGCGGGCGTAGCTGACTGTGATCCGTCTTAAAGTGAATCGTCATCCCGCGCCGGGAGCCAATTAAAACACTATCTTCAGCTCTAGCTCTGCGTACCCACCGCAGTTCGTCGCCTTCTTCTAACGAGATGGCAATCAGGCCGTTGGTGCGAATGCGGCTAAAGGCAGAGAGCGCCGTCTTTTTAATAAAGCCGCCCTGTGTGAGCATAACCAAATACTCATCGTCGCTGAACTCGCTGACGCCGATTACAGAGGTGACTTTTTCTTCTTTGGGGATGGGCAACATTTGCACGAGCGGATAGCCCTTTGCCGTGCGAGAGCTTTCAGGGATTTGATAGGCCCGTAAGGAGTAAGAGATGCCTCGGTCGGTGAAAAAGATGACGTGGTCGTGGGTGCAGCAGGTGACGAAATGCTCAATGCCGTCGTCGTCCTTCATTTTGGTGCCAGATTTGCCTCGAGTAGCCCGGTTTTGGGCCTCAAAGGTATCGACCAACATGCGCTTGATGTAGCCCTGCTCGGTAACTAGAATGGCCACCTGTTCGTTGGCAATTAGAGAAATGTCGGAAAGATTATTTTCCCCCTGACCAATGATGGTGCGACGCTCGTCGGCGTGGGCACTGCGAATTTGCAGCACTTCTTCTTTGATGATGGTTAGGATGCGGCTGCGATTGGCCAGAATGTCTTCTAAGTCAGTAATTCTGGTCGTTAGTTCTTCATGTTCTTGCTGAATTTTCTCAGCTTCTAGGGCGGTGAGGCGGCGCAACTGCATTTGCAAAATGGCATCGGCCTGCACAGAAGAAAATCCGTACGACTCAATCAGCTCGGTTTTAGCCGTGGCTGCATCCGCCGATCCGCGAATTAGGACAATCACGGCGTCCAGATTTTCTAGCGCGATCAGGTAGCCTTGCAACAGGTGGTCGCGCTCTTGGGCTTTGCGCAACTGGTAGCGGGTACGGCGCTCAATGGTTTCGATCCGAAAGTCTAAAAAGACTTGAAGGAATTCGCGTAGGGTGAGTAGCTGCGGCTCGCCGTTGACAATCGCCAGCATGTTGACGCCAAAGTTGTTTTGCAGCGGCGTCTGCTTGTAGAGGTTATTGAGAACAACTTTGGGATAGGCGTCGCGCTTGAGTTCGATGACGATACGCATACCGTCGCGATCGCTCTCGTCTCGAATATCAGAGATTCCGCCCAGCTTAAGATCGTTAACCAAGTCGGCGATCTTTTCAATCAGCGCGGCCTTATTGGTTTGGTAGGGCAGCTCGGTGATAATGATCGTTTCGCGGTCAGGGCGGCCTCTATTGGCCTGCGTTTCGATGGTGGCAACACCGCGCATAATGACCGAGCCGCGCCCGGTGGTGTAGGCGTCTCGAATGCCCTGAGAGCCGATAATTTGTGCGCCAGTAGGGAAGTCTGGCCCTGGAATGAACGCCATCAGATCGAGGCTGGTGAGTTCGGGGTTGTCGATGAGGGCAACGAGGCCGTCGACAATTTCGCCCAGGTTGTGCGGTGGAATGTTGGTGGCCATGCCGACGGCAATCCCGGAGGAGCCGTTGACCAGTAGCTGCGGAATCCGCGCGGGCATGACGACAGGTTCTTGCTGGGAGCCGTCGAAGTTGTCGGCAAAATCGACGGTTTCAGCTTCGATATCTTGCAGCAAAGAGTCGCCGGTTAGCGCTTGCAAACGCGACTCGGTGTAACGCATCGCGGCGGGCGGATCGTTGTCGATAGAGCCAAAGTTGCCGTGGCCGTTGATCAAAGGATGGCGCATGGAGAAGCTTTGAGCCATGCGTACGAGCGCGTCGTAGACGGCTGTATCCCCGTGAGGATGGTACTTGCCGAGCACTTCGCCGACGACGCGGGCGCATTTTCTAAACGGACGATCGGCGGTGAGTCCTAGCTCGTGCATGGCATATAAGATCCGTCTGTGCACAGGCTTGAGGCCGTCCCTAGCGTCCGGTAATGCGCGGCCTACAATTACGCTCATGGCGTACTCGAGGTAAGACCGCGACATTTCGTTACGCAGATCGGCGGGGACAATGCGCTCTTGAGGACTACTCATGTAGAAGGCTCCAGGATTTTCGAAAAATTTGATAGTTCAGTCTGCGTGGATAGCTGCTTAGAAGTTTTTTAAGTGAGTATTTTTCTAAGGAGTTGCTGGGTTAAAGAAATAGGTTGCAAAACAATTGCGAAACAGCCCATGAAAGACTGTTCGTTTAGTCGAGTTGTTGAATTCGATTGTTGTTACAGAAGGCAAAAGTTTTTTAGATAATTTTTTAGATTGAATGGCTTGTTTTAAAAGGGCGCAGATAGACTTCAAATTAACGACAAGTACGCTTAAAATTCTATCATATTAAGAGCCTTTTGAGGGGCGATCGCACCTGATCAAAAAGGGGCGCTAGCAAGGCTTATTCAACTCTCTAGAAATACTATGGCTTATGAGTTTCCCGTTTTTTATAGCGATCTCTTTTTGACTCACGATACGGGAACGGAGCATCCAGAAAATGCAACTCGTTTGGTAGCAGTCGTAGACTATTTGAAAAAAAGCCAGAGAACGCGCGGTGAAGGTAACTCCAATTTGCCTGGGATCAGCCGTTCTATGAACGCTGATCGAAATAATGATCTGAGTAATGATCTGAATAATGATCTGACGGTAGAAAAGAGCGATTGGGCCAGTCGAATTATCTGGCGCGAGCCGTCTAGCCGCTCGGTGCTGGCCGATGTCCATCGCGTTCACGATCCGGAGTATGTGGCCGCGCTCAAGGCGTTTGCCAAGAAAGGGGGTGGCTATTTGGATGCGGATACCCTGGCCTCGCCCCAAAGCTATGAGGTGGCGCTGTTAGCCGTTGCGGCCTGGTTAGACGGCGTGGATGTGGTGATGCGGCAACAGTCGCCTGCGTTTGCGCTGGTGCGGCCACCGGGACATCATGCAGAGCGCGATCGCCCGATGGGATTTTGCCTGCTATCGAATGCGGTGATCGCGGCTCACTACGCCTTGACCTTGGGCATTAAGCGCGTGGCCATCCTCGACTGGGACGTGCATCACGGCAACGGCACTCAGGCGCTAGTCGAAGCACATCCCGATCTGGCCTATTGTTCTTTTCATCAGAGTCCGGCCTATCCGGGGACGGGAGCCGTGGCGGAAAAGGGACGCTATCAAAATGTTTTAAACTTGCCGGTGCCGCCCGGTAGCGTGCTAGCGGACTATCAAGCGCTGTGGCATGAGCAGGTTCAGGCTTTTTTGTCCGACTTTTTGACTGGCGCTGGCGCTAGCCTGCTGATTGTGAGCGCGGGCTATGATGCGAATCAGGCCGATCCGCTGGCGGGCGTGGCGCTGCATCCGGAGGACTACGGATGGTTGACGCAGCAGTGTATGGATCTGACGCCTGCCGTTTTGTTTGGGTTAGAAGGCGGCTACGATTTTACGGCGCTAGCTGAGTCGGTAGCCGCAACAATTCGTACGGCGATCGCAGCGATGGACAAGCGCTGACCATGAGAGCTGATCATGAGAGCTGACCATGAGAGTCGGTGAGCGCATCGGATGGTGGTGAACAATTCTGCTAAGTTGAGGTCTATTAAGCTGAAGCCCGTGATGGGCTGAGTTTTGGTTTAGGGTCGTGTTGTATTAGGGGCGGTAGGATGTTTCGTTGGCTGCGTCGATTGTTTAGAAGGTCGCCTCAACTTGATACCCGTGTTTCTGATCTCTACGCCCCTGATTCTCGTTCTTCTTTGGAGTCTGCTGTGCCTGACAAAAACGCGCCTGAAAAAGCTAGCTCTGACCTCAAGCCGCCTGTTATCAATCTGTCTCAGAAGAAATCCGAGAAGAAAAAATTTGGCCTAGACGATTTGAAGCCGGTGCTCAATGTGCTGCGAGCCTACGTGGTGACTTTTGGTCGGCCAGAGTCGGCGATGGATCTGCGGGCCGTTGTGGGCGCGGTGGTGGCGAATCTCTCGACGGTGACGGTTGAGAATGCTCAGCTAGAGAGATTTACAGATGAGGCGATCGCCGCCTTTGAAAGCCTAGGGATAGATCCGGCGCTGGTGGATGTCGGATCGCAGCTGTTGGCGGAGCAGGCGGCGATCTGGCAACGCGAGCAGGAAGTCACGGTCATCAATGTAATTAGCGCTTACTTGCAGCAGTTTGCGCCGGATAACGTGGACTGGAAACCCGAAGCGGTACTCAATTTGGCTCAAACCGTGGTGGCAACTTTGAACGATGGATCGCTGAGCCGGTCGGGTGGGCGAGTGCTGGTTAATCGGGTCATGGCTGCTTTTGACTTGGAGCAAGCGCTGAGCCGGTGGGTGGCACCTGAATGGATCGCGCTGGCGCAGCGGGTCGCTAGCTATGCCGAAAAGGGCGATTTACAGATGGATCTACGCTCGATTGCCTGGGCGTATGTGCAGCAGTTTCAGTCGATTTTGAGTCCGCAGTTGATTGAGCAGATTATGGAGGACGACTCGGTGACGGTGTCGCCGACAGAGTTTTTTAGCGGTAGCCTAACCGATTTTTCGCGGATGCTTTACTACAAGTTTCAGCTATTAGAAGCTGATCCGGTGGTGACAAGATCTCATATTGCGATCGCCGATGATGTGTACGAAGCAATTTCTCGGCATCAAGCGCAGCAGCCACCGGGATTAGATGTGACCAAAGGGATTAAAATCGGCGATTTAGAAATTAGCAGTCCGTTTAGTCGCAGGCGGCGGCAGTGAGATAGGGCGGCTAGTAATCTAGCTAATGATAAATAATGCAAAAAAGAGCCTAACGCCCGCGCTAATAGCCCAGCAACCGCACGCGACGCCTAAAAAGCAGACTAAGCCCACGCGGGGGAAGTGGACGTAGACCCAGATAATTTGATCATGGTCTAGTCATAAGGGCTGAAGGGTGTTAGATTGCTGCGAAGTTGGCTGATCCCTTTCAGGTTGAAAAATGGCATTCTTTGAGAATTTTACGTCGGTTATCCGAGATAAGTGGCTGGATTATTTCCGTGCCAATCGTACCTGGCTAGAGGTGCAGATGGCTGCGACTTCTGTGCGTACGCCCGAAGGTGGGCGAAGACCGTCTTCCTTTTTGATTTTGGGCGTGGTGAATGCGCTAGAGCCAAAGCTATCTAACCTAATGGTGCCTTTCTATCAGCTCAATTCGGATGAGGATGCGCTAATTGACGTGCTGGGCCTGAACTTCGATCCGGAAGCTGTTTTGGACAATGGCGAAGTCGGTAAGACGATTGAAGCTTCTTCGGAAGGTGATACGCCTTTGCTAGGAAGCGAAGGCGCTGCGACTCAAGGTAACTGGCCCCCTGAAATGGATGGCTAGAGACATGGCTTGACCTATCCGCCCGTTCGCTACCGCGGCTATCAGAAATATTTAGATGACGAGTCGCTGAGGTCTTACAACGCTATCGTTAACGGCTAGTGATGTCTTAGCGGGTTAATTTCTTGCCGCTCAATCTTGCGTGATACGATTGTTTGGCAATTTAGTTTACAGAGCACAACAGATCATGGCAGAGCGTCCTATTAAGAAGAGCGATCGCGACGCTGCGAAGCAGGCAGATGGGGCGCAGGCCGAAGCAACCCAGTCGGATGCGCCGAAGCGAGACACGCCAAAGCCCGTTAAGAAGGGCGATCGCAAGGAAGGCGATGGCGCTAGTGAAGTCCAAGCTACCTACAGTCGCGACGGTAACGACAGCCGCGATGGAGGGCGAGGTGGCAAAGGTGGCGGTAAGGGCCGTGGTAAGGGTCGCGGGCGAGATGACGAAGCGCCTAGAGGGCCGGTTAATCCAGCGCTAGTGCGGGGGCCAAGACCCTCTCCTAAACCAGAGGTGCCTGAGATTTCTGAAGTAGAAGCTAATGCTGAGGCGGCTGAAGGCATTGCGGCGGCTGAGGCTGAATCAACGGCTACGGCAACGGCTGATACAACTGATACGGCGGCTGAAACGCCCGCTGAATCTAACACTGAAGGGGCGACTGAGGCTAGTGATGGCGAAGGGGCTTAGGTAAGAGGGCGATCGCCTTACTTTGAAAAATCCAAGCCAAAGAGAGGGGTTGCCAGTGGGTGCCCCTTTTTTTGGCTTAGCGATCGCACCTTAAACAAATTCCAAAAATAGACAAAGACGAAAAATAGACAAAAAAATTCCCTAGCACTCCGAAGAGTCGCCAGGGAACGGTCAGGGTGCATCTACCAACTAACTATTCCGGCACCGTGAGTCTGCTCAGGATGAATCAGCAAAAAATCCCCAACCTGAAGGCCGAAAAAACATCAAAGTGCCTCTAACATCAAGGTGTTTCTACCCGTTCGATGTACTGCTTTGCTCACTCAGACTAGTTTTAAGTCACCTGACGAACGCTACTTGAGCTAGAAAGAATAGAACTCGCGCTAGTATCTTGATGGATTGTAAGTGTCCAGTCGGTCGATGAGCGCCCAAGGCTTGCGCTGCTCGGTATGGTTAGTTTCACGCTTAAGTGTTGCCTTTAGTATTTGTTTTTTGCGCGGTTTTTCATGAAATCTTTTCGGTTGGTTCGCAGGCTGCTCAGCGCTTCTTTGGTGGGTGTCCCGTTGGTGGGTTTGCTGTGGCTAGGGAGCTGTGCTCAGCAGCCCAAGAAGTCAGATACGGTTGAGTCTCAGGCGAGCAAAAAGGACGATGCCTCTACCCTGAGGCTGCTGTACAGCCGCGCTCCGACGACGCTTAATCCGCATTTGGCCGCTGGCTTTCAAGACTTTGAGGCGGCGCGGATTGTGTACGAGCCGCTGGCCACCTATGAGCCGAACGGTGACATGGTGCCGGTACTCGCGGAGCTGATTCCGACACCAGAAAACGGTGGGCTTTCTAAAGATGGCCGCACAGTGACCTGGAAACTAAAGCCGAATGTACGCTGGTCGGATGGTCAGCCTTTTACGGCTGAAGACGTGGTGTTTACCTATCAGTTTGTCACCGATCCGCAGGTGGCAGCGGTGACGGAAACCTACTATGAGGCGATCGCCAAAGTTGAAGCGGTCGATCCACTAACGGTAAAAATTACTTTTAAATCACCTAATCCCTCGTGGGCGCTGCCGTTTACGGGGCAAAACGGGATGATTTTGCCGAAGCATGTATTTTCTCAAGCGCCGGGTGGCAACGTGCGGGCTGCGCCTGCTAACTTAGCGCCCATTGGGACGGGAGCCTATCGGTTTTTGACGGTGGCTGATGGGATCTGGACGTTTGGGGCAAATGAGCAGTTTAGAGAAGGGCAGCCGTACTTTAAAATTGTTGAGCTAGAAGGTGGGCTGACGCCCTATGTGGCGGCTCGGCGAGTGCTGCGCGATGGGGATGCGGATTTTGCGCATAATATCCAGCTTAATCGGCGCGATCGCATTAATTTAGCAGGCAGCGGTCGGGGCAAGGTTGAGGCAACGTTTGGTTCTTATGTCGAGCGGGTAATGCTCAACATGAGCGATCCAAACAAAGCAACGAAGGAGGGAGAACGCTCGGCGGTGAGCAATCCTCATCCGTTTTTGAGCGATGTGCGGGTGCGCAAGGCGATTGACTATGCGATTAATCGAGATACTATCGTCAACGAAGTTTACGGAAATGCAGGACAGCGCACTAATCAACTACTGCCTTTCCCAGAAAAGTATGCCAATCCCGATCTTTACTATATCTACTCTCCAGAGCTAGCCAACAAGCTACTAGATCAAGCGGGCTGGGTAGACAGTAACGACAACGGCATTCGCGATAAAAACGGGATAGAAATGCGTATGGCCTTTCAAACGCCGATTAATCCGGTGCGCCAAAGAACGCAGACTTTAATTAAAGAAGATTTGGCTAAGGTGGGGATTGATGTCGATATTCGGCGGATTATTCCCGAAGACTTTTTCTCGGCAGATCCGGCGCAGACGCGCAGCCTCAATCATTTTTATGCCGATATGCAGGAATACAATGCGGGCAGCGATACGCCCGATCCGGCTATTTATATGAGCTGGTGGCTATGCAGCGAGGTGGCCTCAATGCAAAATAAATGGCAAAAGGCCAACAACGCCCGCTACTGTAATCCCCAATACGACAAGCTTTGGCAGCAGGCAAGCCGAGAGCTAGATCCGAAGAAGCGCGCAAATCTCTTTGTTCAGATGAATACGCTGCTAATGCAAGATATGGCCGTTATTCCGCTGGTGAGAAGAGCGGTTGTTAATGCAGTGAGCGATCGCCTAGAAAGCGTAGATCCGACACCCTGGGATACAAGCACCTGGGACATTGGCACTTGGAGACTCGCGGGTGCGCCAGAAACAGATAAGAATTCAGCAGAGGAAAGTGCGGTAGATGAAAAGTCGCTTCCTGAAGTTAAGAACCCTAAAGAAGGCGTTCCAGCCCTGGTAACCGAAGACAAGGCCGCTGAAGGTGAGTCCTCTAAGAACGAGACAACTCAAGGCAAAAATAACGAAGACAAAGCACCGGCTGCTCAGTGAGCTGGTTAGCTCTGTAAAAGGGCTAATAGTACGGGAACGCCCTCGTGCGCTTGGGGTGCCTTTGCCGACTCAATGGTGACGCCGAGTGCCGCCACCGAGCTAGGCTGCTCGAAGACTGCGGGTAGCAAAAGGTCTTTTTGACTTTCTCCCTGGCTGTCTACGGTAAAAGTGGCGGTGAGAATAGCTGACTTCGAATCGGCGGTATAGGGTGCGTTAGGGGCTAACACCGTCCACAACACGTACACCTGATCGGAGGAAAGAGGCGGCAGGTCGCTAGCAATTAGGGTGCCGGTTCGGGTGGCTGGATCTATCTTGACTAAAGCGGTTCCGCCTACGCCTGCGGCTGTGGTGTCTAGTTGATATGTTTGGGTTGGGATTTGGGTTGGAGTGGGGCGATCGCTAGCAATAGGATCTAGAGGATCTGGCAACTGAGCCATCTGCTGACGAGATGACTGCCACCACAGATAGTTGCTTAGCGCCAGGGCGATCGCCAGCGCCGCCACCGCAGCCGCTAATTGGCTACGACGGAGCTTGGGTTGTCTCTGCGAATGGGATAGATCGCTGGAGGTCTCTAATTCAATCGGCTGATTTGTGAATGAGACTAGCAGGCGATCGCGCAGCATTGGAGGCGGGGCGGCATCTTCAATCCCATAGCTAATTTCTAACGACTGCTGTAATTGGGCCACGTCTTCTAGCAGCGTAGGGTCGCTGTTCATAAGCTGTCCAAACTCTTTTGACTCAAGCTCGTCTAGCGTGTTCAGAACAAATCCAGCAACCAGGCTCGATCTTTTATCGGTAGGGATAGCTTGGCTCATGGATCGACGTGAAAAAAGTTTAGCGGTGAGATTAGCGTAAAACCAGAATTAAAAAGGAAGGTATAAAAACGTTTGTGTAATAGATTAATTACCTAGTATTTTACGTAGCTTTAGCAGCCCTCGGCGCGATCTGGTTTTGACGGTGCCTAATGGAATCTGCATTTGGCTTGCGATCGCGGCCTGAGTACGCCCTTCAAAATACATCATCTGTAAGATCTGGCGCTCTTCGGCGGATAGCTGAGATAGGGCCGTTTTTACCGTCAGGCTGGTTTCTTGCTGGCTAGCTTGCTCTAGAGGTCGGTTGTCTGCGGGGTTGCTGGGGCTAAGAGGGTGCGATCGCTTTAGTCGAGTAACGGCTCTAGCACGAGTGCCCTTTGCCCGCAGTCGATCAATGGCTCTAGAGCGAGTGAGCACTGTTAAATAAGTACGCAGCGCTCCCCGGTTTGGATTGTAGGTGGTGTTTTTGGTCAGAGACAGAAAAATATCTTGGGTGAGATCTTCCGCTGCCTGAGCGTTTTTTAAAACTTTGAGAGCCATGCCGTACACTAGCCCCGCGTGCCGGTCGTAGAGTATGCCTAAAGCATCCGCGCTGCCCTGTTTTAGCGCCGCGCAAAGTAGGGCATCCGATACGGTATTGCTATGATGAGGCGGTTGAGAACTCTGGGAGCGCGGAGAAGGCATAGCGTCTGAGCGAAGCTTTTAAGAAGGTTATGATACAGGGCAGGCTGCGCTATCCCTACGGTCAAAGGTTCTAGTTATGGCGTATTGGATTGAATTGGCTCAAACAAAAAGCAGCAAGGTCGCAATGACTTTGATGCTTTTTGCTCGATCTGTTGTCGCCAGAGCGAAATCTCAATGGCGTTTGGATGGCCTTATTTTGTTGTTCTAAACTTAGGAAGCTTCGACATCAATTACGGTGCCTTCTTCTGTTGCTACCGGCTCGTTTCCGGTTTCAGCACCCTGCCCTTTTTTGAGATAGCCCATCGCTAAAGAAGAGAGTTCAGTAACCAGCAGCGTGGCGAGAAGGCCATCGTCTAGCCACCCAATGACTGGAAAAATATCGGGTAACAGGTCGATGGGGCTAAGGAGATAGGCTGCGGTGCCAAGAATGATTAACCAGCGGTACTTGGGATGACGCAAAGCGCCACGATACCAGCTATAGAACGACTCAATTAGATTCTTGTTCATGAGATGTTTTCCGGGTTAAAGAGAGGGGGCGATCGCAGCTCACCTCGAACAAATCTCGAACCATCACTGCGCCTATTTAATATCGCAAGTTTATCTATTCTCTACGAGTGTAGATATCCCTCCATGGTAGGGATTCGCAAGCCATCGCTCTATTTCTGCCCTCTTTTTGCCCTATTCTCGCTTTCTTTCTGCCAGGGCCACTGGGTGCCCATCTCTGTTTTTGCTGAAAAAACAAGGTAAACAATCAGCAGTACGATACTCCCTATAAATAAGGCGGTGTCCTGGCTCATACTGACCCCACAACGGCTCCTGCTTCGGCGAGTTTGAAGGCAGAATGAACAACTTTTAGGGCTTCTGCTCCCTGCTCTTGTCGGACGACGCAGCTAATTTTGATTTCGGAGGTGGCAATCATTTGAATGTTGATATTGGCGGCGGAGAGCGCCTGAAACATAATGGCGGCAATCCCAGGTCGGTGAATCATGCCAATGCCGACGACGCTAACTTTGGCGATCGCGCTATCAATGGTCACTTCGCCACACTCTAGCTCTGGCGCGGCAGATTGCAAAACATCGCGGGCGATCGCGGCATTCTCCTGCGCTACGGTGCAGGCAATATCTCTAGTCATCTGTCCCTGGTGTAATCGACTGCGCTGCGACTGAATAATCATATCTACACTAACGCCCCGGTCGGCCAGAATTTGAAAGATTCGAGCGGCTAGTCCTGGCTGATCGGGCACATGGCGAATGGCTAGCTGAGCCTGCTCCAGATCTAGCGCGGCCCCTCGAACCGGCGGTAAATGCTGGGTCTTGGCTGCGGCATCTTGGTCTAAACGGGCGGGCGAGGTTGTGACGTTGAAGTGGCGGCAGAGGGTTTGGATAGCGCGATCGCACTCTGCGGCTGCCACCGTGCAGCTCACCTTCACTTCAGAGGTGGAAATCATTTGAATATTCACGCTGGCCTCAGCCAAAGCCGAAAACATCCCAGCTGCAACCCCCGGCCGCCCAATCATACCCGCGCCCGCAATGCTAATTTTGGCAATATGATCGGACGTTTGCACTTCCACTTCGCCCTGAGCCGTTGGCGTACTTCGCAGCATAGGCGCAATATGAGCCGTCACACTCTTCGCCTGATTCAAAATGTCAGAATTTACCGTAAAGGCCACATCGTTAGAGTTGCCCTCATGAATAGACTGAATAATCAAATCCACATTCAACTGTTGGGTGGCTAGCTCCCCAAATATTTGAGCGGCCACGCCAGGGCGATCAGGCACTCGCAGCAGCGCTACTTTCGCCTGATGGGTGTCAAATTCGATGGCGTCAACCGGATTCGCGATCTCCAGCCCTTCTAGCGGCCGCGGCTGCGGGATAGGCGCAACGACTTTAGTCCCCGGCTGGTCTGTCCAGCTAGAGCGTACAACTAAGGTAATACCGTAATTGCGGGCAATTTCGACGGCCCTAGGATGCAGCACATTAGCGCCTAAGCTCGCCAGCTCTAGCATCTCGTCGCAGGTAATTTCGTCCATCAGCCGGGCGTCGGGCACCACTCTCGGATCAGATGTCAAAATGCCGGGTACATCGGTATAAATCTCGCACTTTTCTGCCTGCATCGCTGCGGCTAAGGCAACGGCCGACGTGTCCGAGCCGCCTCTTCCTAACGTTGTAATTTCAATGTGGTCGGCTTGTTCTAGGCTGCGGCTAGTCCCCTGAAACCCAGCTACAACAATGACTTTGCCTTCTTCTAGATGGCGCTTTAGCCGGTTGGTTTTAATATCTAAAATTCGCGCCCTGGTATGGTCAGCCTCAGTGACGATCCCGACCTGTGCGCCCGTTAGCGAAATTGCGGCCTGCCCCCTTTCATGTAATGCCATCGTGAGCAACGCGATCGTCACCTGCTCGCCGGTTGAAAGCAGCATATCCATTTCTCGGCGGCTAGGATTGCTCGAAATCTCGTTAGCCAACTGCACGAGTCCGTCGGTGCTCTTTCCCATCGCGGAAACGACCACAATCACGGAATGCCCTGCCTGCACGGTCGCCTGAATGCGAGCGGCCACCGCCTGAATGCGCTCTACGCTGCCAACCGACGTACCGCCATACTTTTGAACAACTAGCCCCACAATTTTCTCTCCTCGTGCCACCTACTCAATGTAGCCGCTCGCGCCAAAATGATTAACATGCGGCAATTGTCGCATTAATTACTATGCCTGTCCTATTTGCCACCGAAACTTTAGCCTATCAAAACTTTCATAGTGAAAAAAATAGTGAAAAATGCTGGGCAAGATTGCTTGGGTTGAACAATTTTCTATGAGGCGTCGTGCATATACTGGGAAAGTCTTGCCTATAAAGTTATAAACTTTAGTTAACTTACATAACCAACGGTTGCCAAACTCATGACAGCAGTTCTTCAGAGCAAACCCGCTAGCATTACCGCCACCGCCAGTCATCAGAGCCATCATGTTGTCATTGTAGGGGGCGGCTTTGGCGGGCTGTATGCGGCTAAAGCGCTGGGCGATGCCGCCGATGTAAAGGTGACGCTAATTGACAAACGAAACTTTCATCTGTTTCAACCGCTGCTCTATCAGGTGGCAACCGGTGGTCTATCTGCGGGCGATATTTCTTCACCGCTGCGATCGGTACTGAGTAAGCAAAAGAACGTTCAGGTTTTGATGGGTGAGGTGACGGGCATTGAGTCTGAGGCCCGGCAAATATTGCTAAAGACGGGCGAAACCGTTGCTTACGATAGCTTGATTATGGCGACTGGCTCTAGCCACCATTACTTTGGTAAGGATGAGTGGTCGGATATTGCGCCGGGTATGAAGACGATTGAGGATGCGCTGGAGGTTCGTCGTCGCATTTTTCTGGCGTTTGAAGCAGCGGAGAAGGAAACTGATCCGGCTCGTCGAGAAGCGCTGTTGACCTTTTTTATCGTCGGCGGTGGGCCAACGGGCGTTGAGCTATCGGGCGCATTGGCTGAACTGGCTCACGAAACGCTGCGGGAAGATTTTCGCAGTATTAATCCGGGTGAGACCAGGGTGGTTTTGCTGGAGGGGATGGATCGGGTGCTGCCCCCTTATCCTGGCGATCTTTCGGTGGCGGCGAAGAAGTCTTTGGAGAAATTGGGCGTTGAGGTTCGCATCAATACGCTGGTGACGAATATTGAAGGCGATACGGTGACGCTGAAGTGCGACGGGAAAGAGGAGAAGGCGCAAGCGTTTACGGTGCTGTGGGCGGCTGGGATTAAGGCGTCTCCTTTGGGAAAGGCGATCGCAGATCAAACGGGCGCAGAGCTAGACCGCATTGGTCGCGTTATTGTCGAGTCGGACTTAAGTGTTCCGGGCTGTCCTAACATTTTTATTGCGGGCGATCTGGCCCATTATGCTCATCAGGGTAACGGGCCTTTACCAGGAACTGCTGCAACCGCAATGCAGCAAGGCAGCTATCTGGCAAAGTCGATCAAACGCCGGATGGCAAATAAGACAGTCAAACCCTTTGACTATAAGGACAACGGCAGTTTGGCAGTGATCGGTCGTAACGAAGCCGTAGCCGACCTAGGCTTCGCTAGGTTCTCTGGCTTTCCGGCTTGGATGGTTTGGATATTCATTCACATCTATTACCTCATTGAATTTGATAACAAGCTGCTGGTCATGCTTCAGTGGGGCTGGCATTACTTCACCAGTCAGCGTGGTGCGCGGCTCATCACTGGAGATGATTCGATTCCAGCGCTGTCCGACTTGGTTCTGAAGGAAATGAATGCGCAGAATCTCTCGGCGACTGAGAATGCAGAGATGACAAAAGTTTAATCCGCTAGGTTAGGGATTTACCCGATCTAATCAACTAGCTGCAGCTAAACAAAAGGCCAGATGCGAGTAAACTGCATCTGGCCTTTTGTTTAATTATTTCGTAGGAGAACGTTTGAAGCGCATAAGTTTTTACACCTCTTCCTAACGTGACTTTTTTAGATATGCTGTCGTTAAACGATTTTAGCCAGCCTTCTTTGAAAGGTATTTACTCGTTCTGGCGGTGCATTCTTTTGTCGTAGGGCATCCCGCTATAAGGCTGAACGCCTGTTGCCGGATATGCGTCGCTATGTGGACTGAAAATTCGGTAGGCTGCTTCGGCGACGTAGACGAAAGCAATGTTGATTTTTTGCAAGAATGTCATGACCTGCATCTCCTGATTGCGTAGAGAGTCGTGCAGAAACGAATAATCTGGCTAACGCTAGTTTATGGTCGAAACTCGCTGTCTAGAGAGAGTTTTTAGGATGTACGGTTGCTGAAAATAGAGAGGCTTATTGAAAGGCTGCCCTGCTGACGCAGTTGCTATCAAAATCAGTTCTGTAAGGGGATAAAGCCAGGGGATACAAGAAGCGGTTTCTAGAGGAGTCTCGCTCTAGAGAACGGCCTATGTGACCGGATTTCAGCGAATAGCGTCAGCAGTGCTGACAACTAGGTGCAAATGCTATAGCCAAAGGTGGCTTATGCTAGATAGAAAGCATTAGCTGTGTATGTCTCACATACTAACGCGGTAGGTCAGCTGGAGCAGCTTAATGTGAAAGAATCTTCATAAGATTACATTCAACTACATACTGGCATCTTGTACAGGCTAATAGCGTTTTCGAGAGACTGGTTGCTAATTATCTAGGTGTCTACGCGCAGCCGGTCAATTAAACACAAATAAGCGCAAACAATCTTTCGTCCTACATGGATCACTTGTTTGTTTGAATTTTATAAATTTAAGGAGATAGCGAATATATCTTCGCTAGTAGAAATATCATTGCCTAATTGATCTGTTCCAAACCCATAGCGATTATTCGTCCAACCTATACTCAGGACGGGACTCTGTTCATTAGCTGGCTGCCAGGCTAAGGAAGTGCCGTAGCGAGCATAGCTGCTGCTTTTGGAGAAGGCCGTGATAAATCCAGAAAGCGTTACCTTGTCTAATAGCTTGACGCCTGATTGTAAACGTAGTTCGCTACGCGCAGAATCAGGTAAAATTCCGCCCAAGTTGCCAATTGCTTGAAAAAAGACTGGGTCTAAATCGGCCCTTGCTTGAAGATAAACGGCGCTACTTCTAGAATTGAGTTCAACATCCCCAATTTGATCTTTTCTATCGAGCGCCCAGTTAAGGCCGCTAGAGAGAGAAAGTGAAGCCTGCTCTGATAGCCGAACTCGCTTGGTTATTTTCCCGCTAAGCTGACTGTAGTAATCTCGATCAGGCTGAGTATAAAAAACGCTTCCTAACTCGTACGTCAACCCATTTGGCGAAAAAATAGTATAGTCCGCTCCAGCATAAGCATTCAGCCGATCCTCAACGATTAGACCCGCATAGTAGTTGAAAACGCTATCAAAATCTGTTGTGTTTCCGGTAACCCTAATATGAGGGTAATAACTGGTTTGCTCTTTGTAGTTTTCAACTGTTACAGTTTGGCTATCAGTTTCGTAGAGAGACTGATAAATTTGTATATAGGTGTCTTGAATATTAGCGGCAATGAATTCATCGCCATCGATTGCAGCTAAAAAAAATAAATTGCTGCTGCCGCCGCTTTTGCCTTCTGCTCCGATCGTTTGGATCAGGCGTAATGCATCTAGGCTTTTGCTGCTGGTTTTTATTCCAATGTGATAATCTACCACGGGCGAAAGCCCAATCCATACGCCTTTAAATTTCGCAGAGGGTAGATCCTGCGGCTGCATATCAGGCTCAATGGAGTCGGCTCTGCTGATACCCCCTTGATATAGCGTAAAGCCTCCTGGAGGCAGTCGAGCATTATTGGCGGCTAAAAATAGGTTGCTATTGACCCGCGGGTTTGCTGTTTTATCGCTGCCTTTAAGGCGAGGTACTATATCAGGAAGTAGAGCCACCCCGGCTTGTAATAAGGCATTGATTTCTATATTGGCGTCTTGCGAAATCCAGGTGTTGCCTCGAATGGTTAATCCTAAGGCCGCTTCCTTTTCGTTCATTCTGACAATTTGGCGGCTTCTAGCTAGTGTAAACGATGGCACTATGTCGTATGTTTCGGTGCGGTCGATAGAGGTTTTGTCGGACAGGCGATTGCCTGCGCGCGTGCCCACGTTGGGAAATAAGAGGTCTACGCCAATGGCTTGTCCATCTACGCCTCTTTGAAACCCTGGCTGTGCTATGGCCGCTAGCGACTCATCTGTTAAAATTTCGCCTAGCTTCCCGTCATCTTGTAGCTTCCCAGCTTCTTGAAGCTCAAAAATATCGTTGGGCTGTACGGTGCTAAGCCCTGGCGTATAAGAACATCGCTCTTCGGAAGTGGTTTCTGGAAACAGACAAGCGCCGGTAA
Source organism: Phormidesmidales cyanobacterium (assembly GCA_038260205.1). Taxonomy (GTDB): domain Bacteria; phylum Cyanobacteriota; class Cyanobacteriia; order Phormidesmidales; family Phormidesmidaceae; genus Phormidesmis. The sequence goes on along the minus strand of JBBSOB010000001.1, from coordinate 33,080 downwards.
AACTTAGCTGGATGCCAACTCCATTTACTGTTTCAGGTAGCGTTTGGGTAAGGGTTACTTCTCTTGAGCGGGCAACGGATTCTGTCTGTAAGTAGGTTCCTTTGTGCTCGACTGTAACAACTTGATCGTTGGTGATGCTGCGCTGAAGGCGACTGTCTAGAGCGATGGTGCCTTGGACACTAGAAGTGCTGTTCACGTCGTGGCCAAACTGATAGCCTGTTTGAAGCTCTGTTTTGCTTAGGTGATTTAGCCATTGCCTGTTGAGTCGAAATTGAGTTCCGCTAGGGGGTAATGATGCTAGTGGAACTGTATGGGGTGGTACTGCATAACCTGAAGGATCTAGGTTTTCTGGTTTTTCTTCCGGTTCTTCTTCGGGTTTTTTTGATTCTTCTATATCTGCACTACTCTGTTCTAATTCTGCGTTTTCTATTTTCTCTATTGTTTGTCCTGGTGCTAAGGCGTAGTTGGGTGGCGCTGCGAGGGATGATGCAACTATCTCATTGTCTATAGTTGAGCGATCGCGAGTGCTAAAGCTAGAAAAAATGTTGGTAGGTTTGGGTTTTAGCTTGGTTTTGGGTGAAGGCTGAGCGTGCGCTGTGGCTGGATCTGCGATCGCGTCTTGATATTCGTCGGCAATGGCAGCTTTTGGGATGGCGACTAAAACAAGTAGCCAGAAAAATGCGAGGTTTAATCGCAATGGGTAAGACCAAAATAACATGGTTGTTTTAACTAGTAGGGGCGATTGTATAGAGGTGACGGTATAGAGGCGATGGCAATGGTAGATAATTCGCTGGATATGCTGCCCCTTAAAAAAAGGAACAGTCCGATACTATCGAGCTGTTCCTTAACTAGGCTTAAAAATAGCGACTAGCCGCTAGCACTTGACGACTGGTTGAGCGCTAATAGGCTTACTTACCAGGGGAAAACCGGCATTCTGTTCGAATCTTCAGCCCTAAAGCCACCCTCGTCAAGGCGTATATCAGAAGTCCCAAAGTTGACGTATGAGCCTTGAGGGAAGGGGGATTGGCGATTTTGTCCAATGGCTAGGATGCTGCCAGCCTCTCCAGATGAACTGACGGAGCGCGCACCGTTGCTATCTGCACTCGTTGCGGCACCCGCTTCACCGAAGGCAGAAGCCGCTGAGAGGGTAGAAACCATTTGAGTTCCCATTTGGTAAGTGACGTAGATGGCGGCGGCGGCATTTTCTGGCCCATTTCTTGATGCCTTTTCATTTAGAATTGTGCCTCCTGCTGGTGAAGTAATAATGGCTTGAGCGATCGCTGTAGGCGCAAATGCAAAAGCACCTGCGATTACTGCTGCTGCGGTCAAAAACATTTTCTTGTTCATGATTATTTCTTCTTTGAAGTATTTGAATAGTGGGTCTTGTATGCGTTAGGCAGATGGATCTGTTGTATTCATGCATTGTTCACACCCATGATGTTGTCAGATGTGGGTTTGGCTTGCTTGCGCGTAAGCACTCTATTTTTGTTTTTGTCTACCTTCTTGAGGCAGGGATAATAACTAGAAAATTTATATCCGGAAGAATTTTGCTTTTCTTTAGATATTTTTGGTCGGACGGCGGTTTTCTGAAATAATTCTTTAGATGTCCGTTTTTGTCTCAAAATAAAAGCGAGAGTTTGGAAGTAGCATGAGTAACCGCGCGATCGCAGATTCAACTAAGGGCAAAGTCCACCTGCTAGGTGCGGGGCCAGGTGCAACGGATTATTTAACCTTGCAGGGCCAAAGGTTGCTCAGCCGAGCGGATGCTTTGGTTTATGACTCATTGGTAGACGATGCGCTATTGCAGCAGGTTTCGACGACTTGTGAGCTGCGGTATGTCGGCAAGCGGGGCGGTCAACCCAGTACGCCTCAATCAGAAATCAATCGGCTATTGGTTGAGCTTTGTTTGTCTGGTAAGCAGGTGGTGCGACTTAAGAGCGGCGATCCGTTTGTGTTTGGTCGGGCGGCGGCGGAAATTCAGGCATTGCAGATTGCAAACTGCGATTTCGCGGTTGTTCCGGGCCTTTCCTCCGCGCTGGTTGCTCCTTTAATGGCCGGTATTCCGTTGACCGATCCGGTGTTAAGCAACGGGTTTGGCGTGTTTACAGCGCATGATTTGACGGCTTTGGATTGGGAGGCGATCGCCCGTCTACAAACCCTCGTTTTTCTTATGGGTGGACGCCAGCTTAGGGCGTTGTGCGATCGCCTCATTGCCCACGGCAAAAGACCCGAGACGCCCATTGCCATCATTCGTTGGGCCGGTCAGCCCCGCCAGCAGGTTTGGCAAGGAACTTTGCTCAGCATTGCCCAAATCGTCAGCGGCCAAAAGCTTTCTCCCTGCATTATTGTCATTGGCGAAGTGGTAGGGCTAAGGGTGTATTTGTCTGCGCCTGCTGCTGCGCCATTGCCCCTAACAGGAAAAACGGTACTGGTGACTCGATCGATGGGTCAGGCCAGTGAGTTTAGCCAGATGCTACAAGCTAAGGGCGCGATCGCAATTGATTTACCGGCTTTGGAGATTCGTGAGCCGATGAACTGGGATGGGGTAGATAGCGCGATCGCTCAGATCGAGCAGTTCGACTGGCTAATTTTGACATCAGCTAACGGCGTCAACTTCTTTTTAGACCGGCTGTTGCAGCAGGGAAAAGACTTTCGCGCCCTAGCCTCACTCAAAATTGCCGTAGTCGGACAAAAAACCGACAGTTTTTTAAATCAGCGCGGACTCGTTGCCGATTTTACGCCGCCTGCTTTTATTGCAGATTCTTTGATCGAGCATTTCCCTGAAGATCCCAGAGGGCTAAAGCTGTTGTTTCCTCGGGTTGAAAAGGGCGGACGAGAGGTTTTGGTTAAAAAGATGACCGCAAGAGGAGCGGCGGTTACAGAAGTCGCTGCCTATGACTCTGCCTGCCCAAAGAGTATTCCGCCTGCTGCCAAGGCCGCGATAGAAAACGGGGCCATAGATGTGGTTACTTTTAGCAGTTCCAAAACAGTGCGACATTTTGCCCAGCTGATGGCAGAAACGTTTGGCCCTCAGTGGCTAGATAAACTAGAGACTGTGGCCGTGGCTTCTATTGGCCCGCAGACTTCGCGAGACTGCCACGAACTGTTGAAAAAGGTAACTGTTGAAGCCGAAGAATATACGCTGCCTGGGCTGATAGCGGAGTTGGAGACATGGGCAAAGTCGTAAAAGATGAGGCTGTTTCTAGACGAATTATTGGTCTGACGGGGGGGATTGCAACAGGAAAAAGTACGGTTTCGGACTATTTGGCTCGTCGATACGAGCTGCCGGTGCTAGATGCTGATGTGTTTTCAAGAGAGGCGGTAGCTAAAGGCAGTGAGATTTTGGAGCGGGTGCGCGATCGCTACGGCCCCGACAGTTTGCTGCTAGACGGTAGCCTCAATCGGGCCTATCTCGGCAAAATTATCTTTAGCCAGCTAGACGAACGACAGTGGGTAGAACAACAAATTCACCCCTATGTTCGCGCCAGATTCAGCGCGGAAACAAACGCGCTGCCCGCCCATCAGACTTTGATATATTCTATTCCACTGCTCTTTGAGGCCAACCTAACCCATCTAGTTAGCGAAACCTGGGTGGTTGTTTGTTCTTCAGCGCAGCAACTCGCTCGGCTAATGCATCGAAATCAGCTGACAAAGAGTCAGGCCCAGGCTCGAATAGAGGCCCAGATGAGTTTGGACGAAAAATGCAAAAGAGCAGATTATGTATTAGATAACACTCAGAGTAAAGAAGCGTTGTTCTTTCAAGTAGATCGGCTCATTGCGTTCTTTTAGAGCTATTCTCTTTGGGTGGTTCAGCCTTCTTCTGCCATATCGTCACGATGGCTGTTTTTTCTGAAGCGCCTGGCACAAATTCTCTGACTACCGCTCCTCTGACTACCGCCTCTTTAACAATCGCTTGCTCGCTTAAAAAATTATAAACGGACTGTGCTTTCTGCTGTTGCGAAAATTTTTGGGCCGAGACGACTGCGCCAATTCCGCCGGGTGCCAACAGGTTAGAACATTGTTCTACAAATAACCTTTCTCTTGTCAGCCGGTTTCTAACTGTTTTTCCTTCCACCGTTGGGTTCTGATGCCTGTATTGCTCGCTGCGATAGAAGTAGTCAGCCACGTAGGCGTACTGATCTTGGTAAAATAGCCAGGCTCCGGCAATTTCTGGATCGCCTTTGGCGAGGGCTTGTTTTGAGGTTTTGAGCGATCGCACACTCATCCCTTTGATCGCCGCTAAATCTCGAAACTTTTGTAAAAATTCTGTTGCAGTTGGTTTAAAGTCGCCCTGCGGCGGTCTGCAAACAACACTGTCAAACCCGCCCCTTTCAAGAATCTTATTAAAGTGGTAGCCCCAGTGAAAAGGCTGCAAAATATCAATATCTTCTGGCGTTAGCGGGCGGCGCTGCGGTTTCTCGGTTAGCTGCGCTACCTTATACTGAATGCCCAGCTGATGACTCATTTGATTGAGCAATAGCTGGTCTAACTTTTGCTGGGCGTTGATATCCAATCGCAAAATATCTTCTTTAAGCAAAGCGGCTCTGGCATAGTCCGGAACGTTGTTGGCTTCTGCTAGCATCTGATTGCGAGATTTGTAATGTTCTACGGCCAAATTTTTCTCGGCCAAAATCGTCTGATAGCTATCGGCCACTAAAGGCTGTAGCAGGCTGCCCTGTAGCACTTGGCGATCGCCCACCTGGGAAACCTTTTCAAATCTCTCTGGGTCAACGTCAATTAGGCCAATCAGGCTATTACCCACCAGGATATTGAAGGCCAGATCGGCCAAGGGTTCAATATCTTTGGGCTGCTGCGCGATCGCCACGGTATGCATTAATAGCTGGAATGTTGTAGATTCCACGGCCTGCATAGAAATATCGACGCCATAGAGAATGTTTTTTAGAATGCGCTTTTGGACAGTCTGCAAGGGATTTGCCTGAGCGAATTGACTCTGGCTGTCATCGCTATCTTCTACGAGTCCCGCCTGCCAGATTTTGAGCTGCACATCCTGGTTTTGCTGACTGTATCCAATTAGATTGCTGAATATTTCGGTGAGCCGTTGATAGAGGCCTACGAGTAAACTACCGCTGCCGCAGGCCGGATCGAGAATGCGCAGGTTGGGTAATACGTCTTGGATTAAACAGCGACAGGTTTTGGCATCTGCGTTAAAGAGTAAATCGTTAATATCTGTTGGATGATTTTGATCGCTGATGGCCTTTGTTCGGGTGATGACGAGCTGGCTAAGCGTGCGATCGCTAATCCAGTTTGCTAACCCTGGAGAACTCAGTAGCGCCTCTGCTGCCGTCTCCTCAGAGAGATACTGACTCGCTAAATACGCCTCTAAACAATGACTGAGCGCTCCGCTGCTCCAAAGGTTTAGTCCATCTGCGCTGGTTTGTTCGATCAGCCAGCCCAGAATCTGTTCAAAAGGTTGATTGTCGATGCTGATGTTTGCGTACTTTTGCTCTAGCCGGTGGGTATGAAAAAAATGCCCTAAAAAAGGCACAGCTCCGACCTGCTGATTCAGAGCTACGGGGCGCTCCACTTTGGGGAGGGCTAAACACCGGTAAAGCGGCTGCAACCGCGTTGAGAAGAAGCTTTGCTGCGACTGTAGCGCTGCTTCAAACTGAGTTTGGAGATACCATGTATCGTCATCTACCCAGCCCTTTTTCTGTATCACCTGAATAAGTATCAGTCTTTGCAACGTCAAAACCGCATAATTTTGGCAGTCAGTAATGTTGCCAATGCCAGTAATTCCTTCACACAGATCGTCTAGCAGCACCTGAAAAGGCAAATAGGCCCCTGAGCCATCGGAACGAAAAAGCACAGAGGCTTTATAGGATTCTCTTTGGGATTCTCGGTGAGACTCGTTCTGAGTTCTTTTTTGATATTTTCTTTGAGCATTCTCTTTTTGCAGCCGCTCCAGCCGAAATTTCCAAAGAACAATTGGCTGCTCCGAAACGTACAGAGCGCTCTCAATCGAGCCTTGTCGATGCGTTGCCTGACACCAGAGACTGCGGCTGTTTCTAGCGTCTACAAAGATTACGAGAGGCCGTGCAAATTCTAGATCAGAGATCCCTGCAATCTCGTCGTAGAGCTGCTCTTTGAGTGCCGACGTGAAGTCTGTGTTAGCAGCAAGCTGAACTTGCCAGACGACAGTGTCTCCTCTACGGGCAATCGGAACACACTGCGCTTGCGCCTTGGGCGGCGGTGTTCGCCTGATGTCATTTTGAGACGGCAATTCCCATCCTAGATGCTGGATAAAAAGAGCGGCTAGGTTGTGCTCTCTCAAAGCAGCTTCAGCCGGATCGGGTTTTGCCCTAAACCCCGACTGTGCGTTGGCGTATGGCGATAGGGTCATGCGTTTCGCCCTTTTGTTAACTCTGCTTAGGATATTTCGCCACTGCATAATCGCGAAAGCGATCTAGATCTGCCTGTAGCGTTGAGGTCACAACTCGATCTACCAAAGAACTGCTCATCATCAGCTTGGCTAAAATTGCCGGTAGCGCGTAGGCCACGGTCATCTTAACGGTGCTGCTGCCGTCTTTGCGCCCGTAAAATCGAATGGCTCCTTTGTTGGGTAGCCCATCGACCGACTCCCACTGAATAATTTGCAGCGGAATTTTCTTGACAATGCGCGATTTCCAAGCGAAAGACAGTCCCCCTGTTTCTAGCTTCCATTCCGATAGCTGAGGATTATCTGGCGACATTTTTACTGAGCTGATCCACTTCATCCATTTGGGCATTTGCTCCAGGTCAGACCAGAGCTGCCAAACGTTTTCAATCGCAACGTCTAGATCAACATGGACGCTATGCTCTAGCCAATCTGCCATAAGTGCTGTTCTGTGAGTGTTGCCGTGTGAGTGTTGCCGTGTGAGTGTTGCTGCGTGAGTGTTGCCGTGTGAGTGTTGCTGCGTGAGTGGTGCGCGTTACGGTTTATCGCCTATCTACTAAACTCTACATCTAGAGGGCTGATATGATGCTAGCGCCTTGCCGTTAGTTTAATGAGTTTAACTCGCTGATCTTTAGTCTTTTGGCTGCGGGCTTCTACCTTTTTTGCACAACACGCGCTATGTCTGTTTTATATGTTAGCCCCATTGGTAAAGACAGCAATGAAGGCTCGGTTGATTTTCCGGTTAAAACAATTGCCCAGGCGCTGCGACAGGTGGGGCGAGGTGGGGTCGTTCAGCTAGCTGCTGGGCTTTATCAATCGGATCAAGTGGGCCAACCGGGCCAATCGGGCGAGCAGTTTCCTTTGCAAATTCCCGATGGGGTGACGCTTGCGAGCGATGATAGTCGGACGGCGATTGTTAGGGGCGGTGGGCTGTTGGGGGCGAGGACTGTGTCGATTGTTTTGGGCGATCGCGCTCAAATTCGTGGCATCACCATCACCAATCCTCAAGGCAGCGGCATTTTAGTCTCAGCCGGTGCGGCGCTAATTATCGGTAATCGACTGGTATCCTGCCAGCAGTCGGGGATGGTCATTACCGGTACGGCGCATCCGTTTGTGTCTAAAAACGAGTTTATGGACAACGGGGCTACGGGGCTGTCTATCTCTGGGGGTGCCAAAGGCGAGATTCGCCAAAACCGCTTCGAGCGAACGGGCGACGGCATGACCCTAGGCGATAGAGCTGCGCCGCTGATAATTGATAATCAGCTCGTGGACAATCGCTGCGCCCTTGCTATTAGAAATGACGCCAAGCCGGTGCTGCGTAAAAACACCGCCACTCGCAGCCAGGAAAGCGCCCTGTGGATTCAAGACCGCGCTCAGCCAGATATTGGCCAGCCGCAGGACTTGGGCTACAACTGGTTCGAGGGCAAAACCTACGATGTCCGTAACGATACGCCGCTGCCGCTGTCGACAGCAGGCAACCGAATCAATCCGGTGCGCGTCAAAGGCTCAGTGGCGTATTTGCCTAGCGAAATTCCCGATGCAGTCGCGGTGCCTGCTGTTTTGTTGGGCAATGTGGAGCCACAGCCCTTGCCACCAGAACCTTTGCCGGATAAATCAGATCCGCTAGATGAGGTGAACTTAGACAGTCGGTTCGATGATTTGGTGGGTCATTGGTCTGCGCCTTTTGTCGAGGCGCTCGCTGAGAAAAATTTGGTTAAGGGCTTTCTTAACGGGACGTTTCAGCCGGATAACCAGGTGACTCGCGCTGAGTTTGCGGCTCTGATAACGGCGGCTTTTCCTCAGGTTGCGAAGACGCAGCCGATGCTCCGGTTTTCAGATGTCTCAGCCGATTTTTGGGGAGCAAGGGCAATTCGTCAGGCTCAAACTCAGGGGTTTTTGTCCGGCTTTCCAGACGGGAGCTTTCGGCCTAATGCGCCACTGACTAAGGTGCAGGCGATTGTGTCGCTAGTCACTGGATTGGGCTTAGACTCAGGCTTGGGGGCTGGACGCTCGGAGGCGCTGCTGGTTTATCGCGATCGCGCTCAAGTTCCTAGCTATGCCATCAACGCCGTTGCCGCTGCTACGAACCGCGAAATGATTGTGGGCTATCCCAATCCGTCTCAGCTTAAGCCGCTCTCACCGATTAGCCGGGCCGAAACCACGGCGTTAATTTATCAGGCCATGGTTGCCATTAAGACGGCTGGGGCGATCGCCTCACCATTCATTTTGCGCGCGCAAAAAACCTTGCCTAGCTTTACCGATCTGCCCGCTCAGCATTGGGCCAGAGGCTATATCGATCCGGTGGTCAAAGCGGGATGGCTCAGCGGGTTTCGCGACGGCACGTTTAGACCCGATGCGCCCATTACTCGCGCTCAGTTTGCGACGGTGCTGGTGAACGTTTTTGATCCAACGCCTCAACGGGCGGCGATTCAGTTTCGAGATGTGCCTGAAGATTTTTGGGGCGCAGCGGCGATTCAGCAGGCGTATCGGGCCAAATTTATCTCTGGCTTTCCAGATTTGACCTTCGACCCCAACTATCCGCTGACCAAGCTACAGTCCTTGCTAGCCCTAGTTGCTGGTCTAAACTTACAGACGGTTTCTGTGCCGGATGGGCGATCGCTTGAAATCTATCGCGATCGCGCGGCCATCCCCGACTATGCGACGCAGGCGATCGCCTCAGCTACTCAGCTAGGGTTGGTCTTCAATTATCCCATGCTCACAGAGCTACGACCTAGCCGGGTAGCTACTCGCGCCGAGGTTTGCGCCATGGTTTACCAGTCGCTGACGGTGGCCGACAAGGTGCCTGCGGTGGCCTCTCCTTATCAGGTTTTAATGGGCGATCGCCCATGAGATTTTGGGTAAATGCGCCCAAGGTTTGCGGCCTAGCCCTCGACTAAAGGCTCAATAAGATGGGAAACTGAGAGCATCAATTGATTTGTGCAACAATTCATCATGGCTGAAATCCAATTCTCTCCCGGCGTCAAAGAAGAGGTCATCCCAGATATTCGGATCACCCGTGCCAAAGACCTTTCTGATGGCACTGCCACTTTCTACTTCGATCGACCTAAAGCGCTGACCGAAGAAGGCGGCGAGGTCACAGGGCTATACATGGTCGATGAAGAAGGTGAGCTAGTAACCAAAGACGTGAACGGTAAGTTTGTAAACGGCGAGCCTGCCGGAATCGAGGCTGTTTTTGTGATGAGAGGCCAGGAAGAATGGGATCGCTTTATGCGATTTATGGAGCGCTACTCAGACGAGAACGGTCTGGGTTTAACGAAGAACTAACGCTGGGCTAGCTCTCAGATAACGGCTAATATGGCGGCGCTTCCTCATCCCGATGGTTCGACTTTGACGGTGGTTACCTGCGCGGTAATCACCGTTAGTGATACGCGTGCGATCGCAACTGATAAAAGCGGCGCGCTGATGCAGTCTTTGCTGAACTCAGCGGGCCATCAGGTCGCTCACTACCAAATTCTAAAAGATGAGCCTGACCAGATCAATAATTTGCTCCAGGATCTGGCAGCTCACCCAGATATTCAGGTGATATTGCTCAGCGGCGGCACGGGCATTGCGCCCCGCGATACGACTTACGATGCCGTTGCGAAGCTATTGGAAAAAGAACTTCCAGGCTTTGGCGAAATATTTAGACAGCTCAGCTATGCAGAGATTGGGTCGAGGGCGATCGCCTCACGCGCCGTAGCGGGCGTCTATGCCAGAACGCTAATATTTTCGCTACCCGGCTCTAGCAAGGCCGTAGATCTAGCCATGAATGCCCTGATACTACCTGAGCTGGTTCATCTCACTCATTTATTACAGTCTTGAGATATTACAGTCTTGAGATATTACAGTCTTGAGATATTACAGTCTTGAGATTCGGCGCAACATAATTTTGAATAGTCAGCTCAAAACCGTTTTGTTCTCTGTTCGTATTTACCGTATAAAAGATTCGGCTCTCCGCTACTAATTTGAGTGCGGGTTCGGCTCTACATCTCATTTTGAAGGCAAAAACTCTTTTTTGCGGTAAACCGTATACGGTTAAAGCTTTGCTATAACAGCGTTTAATGGGATTTCACTACCTGACAGCACCTATTGTCTCTGCGATGATAGTTGTGTTGGCGAAAGGAACAACCCATATGAAAAAACAACAGCAGAAGAACAAAAAACAGCCATTCTCAGGCGCACTCCACGATCTTTACCGCAAGGCGCTCAAGCATAGCAAATACCGTTGGCTAGTTATTTTAGGAACGGTGTTTTATCTGGTAAACCCATTTGATTTTTCTCCTGATGTGATTCCGGTGCTGGGCTGGATAGACGATGGTCTAATCGTTACGCTACTAGTCACCGAGATGGGTCAGCTAATGTCAGAACAACTCACTCGCAAGCGTTCTGGTTTTGTTTCGGCTCCTGCTAAATCCGAGCAAGATCTAGAAGATGTTCAAACCATTACGGTAGATGCCGTTTCGGTATAGCCCTTTTGCCTCAGTCTTTTTATTCAGCGCTTTTTTCAATCTTTTCTCATTCAATCTGCTCTCATTCGATCTTTTCTCACTCAATTTTTTCTCACTCAATTTTTTCTTAATAGAGACGCTAAAACCATGACTTACACCACTCCCGAAGATCTCTCTAGCCTCACTTCTGAGCAAACCCCCTCTACTTTCGATAAGGCCAAAGTGCTTTATCAAGAAGGATCTACTCGCTCTGTGCGCGTTGCCAAAATCTTGAAGGCTGCTTTTTCTCAGACCGTTGCTGAATTTAAAGAAGGTCGCCAGACTTTGAGTCCGTTGGCACAGGAGGTCACTTCTGAGACGGTCGCAACGGTTAAAGAGAGAAGCCAAAAGGCGGCGGAGGTACTCAACGATGCTTGGGTTCAAGAGGCTGATTCACAAGATCTCACTGAGCGGATTTCTCGCTTTTTGAGTGCGATCGCTCAGTCGGCCAGTCAGTCGGCCAAAACGCGACTTTTTCCTCAGATGAGAACCCAGGCTATCAAATTAGATGGGTTGCTAATGGATCGCTATGGCGATCGCTACGACAATATTCGAGCCAAGTTTGAAGTCCTTCGTAGCTGGTATGCCACACCCGCCCAGTCAGCCACCTCTCCTTATACCGCCGATAGCGCTGAGGATCAAACCGTCGCGATTGAAGTAGACAGTGAAGTGATTCGCTAGTGCTCTAACTCTTTCTAGTTTCCTTTAGTTCTCAAATATCCAGCGGCCCCACAGAGTTTTGCTTTGTGGGGCCGCTTTTTTGTCATCATTTACCATCAACAGACCAAGGAGTCTCTTACTTTTGTCCACACTGCTGTTTGGCCTGCTGATAGACTCCCGGCGTAATTTCAGCGGCCCCGTTTTCCCTGGCGAACTTTTCAATCTTTTTGCGGGCAGCGGGTCTGACAAAGAAAGGAATTTCCTTTAAAAGTGCCTCTGCTGCTGCTGTCCACTGTACTGAATTTGCCATGAACGTTTTTTCCTTCGGTGCGATCGCCAAAATGGCTAGGCCACTCGACTAAACAAATTTCATTGTAAGTTGTTCTCTATCGCTACTAGCCTCTAGCCATTTTCTGTCTTCTGCGACTAATGCTACGTTTCTTAGGCAGCGGCTCAGAAAAGAAATCGCCCTGGCAGGGCACCTATGTAGAGAACTTTAGGATTTAAAGCGCTTAGTCCCATTGACTGAAGATACGCCCGCTGGCGACAATGGCAAGTGTAAACTTTTATAAGGATAGCTATGGCCAGCATTCAGCCCACAAAAGTACCCAATATGGAGCGTCCTAAGAAAGGGTTTAATCAATATGCTGAGCAGCTCAACGGTCGAGCTGCCATGGTCGGGATTGTTGGCTTGATATTGGTAGAGCTGTTGACGGGGAAGGGGCTTCTGACCCTGCTGGGCTTGGCATAAAGTCTATTTTGACGGCGAAGCAGACATAAAAAAAGGGCATGTACAACTGATTGCTGTCAATGCCCAATTTGGAATTATTTAAGCGCGATCGCTAGTTTCTTTACTTTAACGCCGTATCTAAACGGTCATGGCCAAACGGTCGTGTCTGGCAGTTATGTCTGGCGGTCAATCTGGCGGTCTTAACTAAATTGAAGGTGAGCTGAGCACTCACTTAGAATGCTCAACCCGCTTCTGATCTACTTGTTTTCTGGCTCGGAGAACTCGGCGTCGATGACGTCGTCTTCCTCTCCAGAATCAGCAGTCCCGGCGGCGCTTGACTCACCAGCGCCGCTCGTGGCATCTTCGGCCTCGCCGCCTTGCTGATACAGATTGCTGCTCAGTGCGTACAACCCTTGCTGAAGCTCTTCCATGCTGGACTCGATTTTCTCAAAGTCTTCGGCTGCTAGCGCTTCCTTAAGCGTTGCAATCTGACCTTGGATTTTCTCTTTGTCATCAGCAGGAACCTTATCGCCTAGCTCTTCTACCTGCTTTTCAGCCTGATAAGCTAGGGAGTCGGCCTTGTTCTTCATGTCGATGCGATCGCGGCGCTCTTTGTCTGCACCCGCATTGCTCTCGGCATCGCGCACCATTTGCTCGACTTCAGTGTCGGAGAGCGTAGAAGCACCGGTAATGCTAATAGACTGCTCTTTGCCCGATCCCTTATCTTTCGCGGTGACGTTGAGAATGCCGTTGGCGTCAATGTCAAAAATGACTTCGATTTGAGGAACGCCGCGCTGTGCGGGGGGAATGCCATCTAGACGGAACGTGCCGAGACTTTTGTTGTCAGTCGACATTTCGCGCTCACCCTGGAGCACATGAATCTCTACGTTGGTCTGACCATCGACAGCGGTAGAAAATACCTCCGACTTCTTGGTAGGAATCGTGGTGTTGCGGTTGATCAGCTTGGTCATGACGCCACCGAGGGTTTCGACGCCCAAAGATAGCGGTGTCACGTCTAGCAGCAGAATGTCTTTGACTTCACCGGCGAGGACGCCGCCCTGAATAGCTGCGCCGACGGCAACCACTTCGTCAGGGTTAACGCTTTGGTTGGGAGCCTTGCCTAAAATCTTTTCAACTAGATTCTGAACCGCAGGGATTCGAGAAGACCCGCCCACTAGCACCACTTCATCAATATCTGAATTGCTGAGCTTGGCGTCTTTGAGCGCGTTTTTCACGGGAACACCGCAGCGATCAATCAGATCAGAGCACAGTTCCTCGAATTTAGCGCGAGTTAAGGTGGTTTCTAGGTGCTTAGGCCCGTCTTGAGTCGCGGTAATAAAGGGAAGGTTAACTTCTGCTTGGGTGACGCTAGACAGCTCGATTTTTGCTTTCTCAGCGGCTTCAGTTAATCGCTGCAGGGCCTGCTTGTCTTTGCGCAGGTCAATGCCTTCTTTGTTCTCGAAGTCTTTGGCGAGGTAGTCTACGAGTTTTTTGTCGAAGTCGTCGCCGCCTAGGTGGGTGTCGCCTGAGGTGGAGAGAACTTCAAAAACGCCGTCGCCGACTTCTAGGATGGATACGTCGAACGTACCGCCACCTAGGTCAAAAACGAGGATGGTTTCGTTGCTCTTTTTGTCTAGACCGTAGGCTAGCGCGGCTGCGGTTGGCTCGTTGATGATGCGCAGAACTTCGACGCCTGCGATTTTACCGGCGTCTTTGGTGGCCTGACGCTGAGAGTCGTTGAAGTAGGCCGGTACGGTGATGACGGCCTGAGTGACTTTTTCGCCTAGGTACTTGCTGGCGTCGTCTACGAGTTTGCGCAGAACTTGAGCCGAAATTTCTTCAGGGGCGTACTGCTTGCCGTCGGAGGTTTCGATTTTGACGCTGCCGCCGACGTTAGCGACTTTGTAAGGGACTTCGCTAGATTCGTTGCCGACTTCGTCCTGACGGCGACCGATGAAACGCTTAACTGAGTACAGCGTGTTTTCGGGGTTCATAACGGCTTGGCGCTTAGCGATTTGACCGACTAGGCGATCGCCATTTTTAGCGTAGGCCACGACAGATGGCGTCGTCCGAAAGCCTTCTGCGTTTGCAATAACGGCTGGCTTGCCGCCTTCCATAACGGCAACAACCGAGTTGGTGGTTCCAAGATCAATGCCAACTACTTTTCCCATGTATCTCTCCAGGGGTGAATAACTTTAAGACTCTTTGTTCGATTGGGTTCGAAAAGGTTATATCTATAGTGCTTAATGGAGGGCGGTTTGCTGAAGGGGGGGTTACCGAACCGGGCTTATGGGTTGGTGGCATTCTGGCGCAGAAATCGGCAGGCAGGCGAAAAGGCTCCTGGCTGTAATGGCTAGCTGTAATGGCTAGCTGTAATGGCATTTAGTCAGGCGCTGTTCCGTATATTTGCTATTGGCTCACGCAGCTACTGCTGTACTCTCATCTGCTGCTGCTTGCGATTCGTCTTTTGCTGCGAAGTATAGATTGAGATTGGCTACTGTTAGCGGCGAGGCGTTTTTAAGGTTTTGAGTGCTGAATGCGCTTAAGGACGCTAGCGCTGCTCTTTTGGCAATATAGTCTTCTCCTTGTCGCCGCGCTTCTAAATCAAAGGAGTAGACCAAGCTGGCATATAAAGCGTCTGATACGAAGTTTGATTTAGCCGCTGCATAAAAAGCGTATTCGGCTGGTTTGTCGTCGGTAGGCGTTTCTAGGTCGGTGATGTCTGCGATCGCGCTATTTTCATCAGGTGCGATCGCCTTCAGTTGTTCCATTTCTGCTACCGATAGCGTTTTAGACCAGTCAACGCGATTTTTCCAGGCTTCGATAGAAACTAGATCGTGATCGCGAATTCTGGTGAGTTCTGGATACAAAAAGTCTAGTTCGTCGAGGGTTTCAGCTTTGCTCAGGGTAAATGCGGCATCTTGTCGGATAGTGGTGTTTAGGTGGGTGAGGCGATCGCTCACCGTTTGCCATTCGCTTTGCATTTCGTACGTCATGGCGATCGCCTGCTCAATGGCCCACACACACTCGCGCCTACGGATGTACGCAGCCGAGCTAACACCGCTCATGAGCTGACTATTGTCATAATCTGACAGCGCCCGAAACATCATGTCTCTAGCCGCTTTAATCTCATCATGGCGCGCGCCCAAGTCCTGCATCGTCACCGCTGAACCCAGCCGATTCATGGCCTTCTCGAACAGACCGTAAGCCCTCGCTAAAATCGTCCGGTGCGCCCTGAACTCTACATCTTCCGATACGTGCTGAATATGCTCAATTAGCTCAACACCTTGATCTGCAAACACCTGCTTGAGATCAATAAATCCTTCCCTAACCTCAACGCGCATCTGCCGCACATCTTTTCTAAGCTTGAGCGTTTGCCAAAGATTCACCGCAGAGAGTGCTGCAACGGACACGGTGCCTACGCCAATTACAGCCGTCGTTGCCTGCAGTGTCGCTACAGAGGTAGAAAGTGCCTTGATTCCTTGCAGTGCTCTATGTCCTTGGTACAGTTGTCCCGCCCCCACAAACATCTGTGATATGGCTGTCAGCGGATTAAGACTCATGCCAACAGCATGTGCGACAAACTGTCCTGTCCCAGAGTCTCGAACCATTCCAATCGAAACGCCTGCTGCTGTCTCAACTATTTTGTATTTTCCAGCAAGAATTCCCAATTGTATTAACGGTGAAAAAATATACATGTCGTAACTCCTTTTTTAATTTAGATATGTGTTAGTTCAATGCTGTCTCAGTGAGATTCGTGAGAGCTATCTCAATAGCTTGCAGTTGAATACTTTTCTTCTTAATAATTTCTGACTCTATTTCTTTTTGAGCTAAAGTCTCCTTTAGAATGCTTTCTTGCTGCTCTATCAGATTACATAAAATAGAAACGGAAGCGTCCGCTGTCTTGTGGAAATCTTGAGTCCTTTTACTAAAAGTGTCTTCAATGTTTTTAATAACCTTGTCTATGATCGTATGAGAAGATTCTTTGAACTTGCTAATGCCTTTCCTGAAAACTTCCTCCTTTATTTCGTCTTTCATCTCTTCTATATCTTTGCTAAAAAACCAACTGACAGCCGTTCCAGCGACGCTACCTATAAGTAGGATTGGTAAAAGACCAACTCCTGCAAAAGCTAGTACTCCAGCAGCAGCCATTCCACCTCCTTTAAGACCTAAATCATCCCAGAAGTTTGTAGCATCTCCTACAGCATTAGCATCTAATTTAGAATAAAACTTGAGGTTGACTCCTAGACCTGATAGCTTAAGTTGTGTGTGTAGGTTGGCACCAGTGTCTTCGTCAATAGATTGTAAATCATGTTCTATAGCAGATAGCTTTTTAGCTATGTCGTCATTTAGCTTGTCTATTTTAGGTTTCAGGA
This sequence comes from Phormidesmidales cyanobacterium, assembly GCA_038260205.1. GTDB lineage: Bacteria > Cyanobacteriota > Cyanobacteriia > Phormidesmidales > Phormidesmidaceae > Phormidesmis. Next base: position 16,433 of record JBBSOB010000001.1, on the reverse strand, counting down.
CATTTTGCATGACGGTGTTCTTCAGCCACTCGTCTAAGTCTTTGGAAATATCTTCTAAAAATTGTTCTGCGTAGTCCTTTAATATACTGTTCTTGTCTTCGTGGTTAGTTGTCCACTGCTCGCTCTTTCGGACAAGGCGAGTTCTGGCATTTTTGCGCCATTTTTGCCATAAACCGTGAACTTCTGATTGCGCTTCTTTTTTTAGAGACTCTGAAAGTGCTTGTATCTTGACATCAAAGCCACTAATTTCGCCTGTCTGTTCTATTATTTCGTGCTGTTTCGCTTTTGAGAGGCTAAGTTTGCCTTCCAAAATATTCGTCGTTTGTTTGAGACTATCTTCAATTCCTGAAGCAAGCTTTTGGATATCAATTATCCCCTTTCTAAGGGTGAGTTCGCCTCTTTCCTCTACTAAAAAGGTTTCGAGGGCGCTTACGAATTCTGCGAACGGCTTAGAATGCTCGTTTGGTGTCTGTGTCAAAGTTGCTTCTAGTGCAGATCGCGCAGACACGAAATGAACTCGATTGTCGTTACTTACTAGAGGATTTGCTGGATTGCACACAACATTTTTTACTAGCGTCTCAACTTGCGCTGCGTCTTTGGGCGATCGCAACAAATCCATAAAGTTAACTAGCACAAACAAATTATCAGCCGGAATACTAGGATCTTCTTTCTGCAAGCGATGCTTCAGGCTCTGTAATAAATCTCGCTCGCCTTTTGTCATCGGGCGCTGCGCATTTGCCAAAAAAATAGCTGCGTCGGTATCTTGCAATAACCGTTCAGTCACAGCCGTTCGATGAGGGTGCTCGTTCAATCCAGGAGAGTCCACAATTTCGACATGGTGACGGCATAGCGCTAACCCCGGATGCTCCAGCACAATCTCAGCAATATTAGATTCTGCTAGCTCAAGCTCTAGATTTCCCAGGGCCGCTTCTTCTGGAATAGATGCTTGTTGCTGATACTGGTCAAAAGGAATGACAGCTTGCGTTCCATCCTTGTAATAGCAAATAACTCGCTTCTCGGCACCGTACTTCAGCACCGTCAGCGTTCCACTACAGGGAATCGCCCGCACTGGCTGTAACTCTTCGCCCAGCAGCGCGTTTAAAAATGTCGATTTTCCTTGGCTAAACTCACCTACGATGGCTAGCCGAAACTTTTGTGACTGAACTTTTTGGGTGAGCGATCGCGCCTCATCTTCTAGCACCGTAGGAAAAAGATCGTAGTCTCCTTCTACCTGCAGCACTTGCATCAGGTCAGTGCAAATTGAGCCTAGCTGCTCTTGATAGCCTTGAAACTTTTCAAGCTTTGCGTACGATGGCTTATGGATAGCCAGTGGCGATACGTTTTTTGGCTGAGTCAAGAACTTAGAGGAGAAAAAGCTAGCAGCCCTAACAATAGCGGGATCGATGTTTTGAAAGCGCTGAGGATCTAGCAACCATCGCAGTTCCTTTACAGCTTCTGGGTTAACCTCAGATTGCCTCCCATCAAGACAGGAGAACAGCGTCTTTGCCTGCTGGTTGGGTACACCTATCGAATTTGCTACCGTATCGAGATATTGTCTCTCTTGTGCTTCTGCATGGCCATCTGCGATCGCCAACCTATGCCCAAACCCTAAAATAATTAGCTTCTCAGAAATAGATAATGAGCTGGTTAGGGTAGTAATGGCATCTAGACGAGTATAAATTTTATGCTTCCGCACACCCTTAAGCATGAGAGAAATCATTTTCCCAAGACTGCTTTCAGTTGGCACGAACTGCTTCAAAACCTTCTGAAGATAAATCTTTTCGCGCTCTGCTAGCTGCCCGTCTGCATAAGCTACGCCTACTAGTACTGTCGTCATTGCCGACAAAAACATGATCTGAGGAGATAGGTGACGATCTAACACCTGCTGACCTGTGATCTGTGTCAAAATCTCTGCGCTGTCTAACGTTTCTGCCGTAAGGGTTGAAGCCATTTTTTGCTTTCATATAGGAATAGCCATGGTCATTTTTCCCTAGACGTTAGCTGAGATAAATTTGCTTCTAAAAAAGTTTATGAATCACGGCTGCGATGGGGCCGCACAACTGTCTAGCACGAGTGCCGACGGCTGGAGATAAGGCGTGAGCTAAACACTGATGGAGGGCGCTGAGGCTGAAAGCAGGCGACTGATTTGCTGAGCATTCATGGGATGGCCGAGGTAGTAACCTTGAACAACATCTACGCCGCAGCTTTGGGCTAGCTGAAGTTGAGATTGGGTTTCTATGCCTTCGGCGACGACTGAGAACCCAAGGTTGTGGCAGAGCTGAACGCTGGCGCGCAGTAACAGAGTGCCGCGCTCTACTTCGCGTGTGGGAGGAACGGCTAACGCTCTGTCGAGTTTGACTTCGTCGGCGGCTAAAGAGACTAGACTGGTGAGCGAAGAGTATCCGGTGCCGAAATCGTCGATGGAGATGCGATGTCCGGCCGCACGAAGCTGATAGACGACTGAAGCGAGGGCTTTGATTTCTGCAACGTAGGTATGTTCGGTGATTTCGATACAGAATCGGACGTTGTGTGCTTGCGATCGCTGAATAAATGCTTTGATAGCTGCGGTGTCGAGTAGGAAATCCTTGTCAAAATTAAGCGCGATAGTCGGAACCGTAACATCAGCGGTGCGCCAGTGGTTTAGCTGCTGAAAAATGAGATCAACAACTTCTCGATCGAGAGATTTGGAGAGTCCCTGCCGGTAGAGCGTTGGCAAAAAGGTGGGCAGATGAATTTTTCCTTTGCGATCTTGAAATCGGAGAAGGGCTTCTAGCCCGATAATATCCAGCGATGAGGCCGCAACTTTGGGCTGAAAGTATAGTAAAAAGCGTCCGCCGCTGAGATGATTCAACAGTTTTTGACTGGTGACTACCCTTTTCATAGCGTTGCTTTGGCGTATCAGAAAAGCGGTTTCTTGGCGCTGATTGATAGCCTCAGGGAGAAAGTTTTGGTTGTGTTTGCTAAATAGGTTGGACAGGGATGCGGCGGCTTCGTATTGCTGAGCGGCGGCGATTAAAAAGGGATAGTAGATGCAGCCATCTACAACGATGCAACTGAACTCGGTGAGTACGGCCAAGGGCGATCCGTGGCTAGCAACATACGATTTATAGAGCGGTGGCAGCATCCAGTGGATGTAAGCCGGATCGATGGAGAATAGGCCAAAGTGAATGGCGCTCAGGGCGATTATCGTGTTAACGAATGCGGTAGAGATAAAGGGAATGAGGAAAATGGGATTGAGTATAATGGGCAGCCCAAACAGCAACATTTCGTTGATGTTGAATAGGGCGAAGAATAGGCTGAGCTGGGCGATCGCTTTAAATCTGTAGAGGCGTTTAGACCATAAGATAATAAATGGGATTGGCAGGGTTGCGCCTGCACCGCCTATCGGGACAAAGACAATATAAAAGGTTTGAAGCTGAAAGAACATCGTTTCGCTACTGGGCGTGTTGTAGAGAAAGCGAAAAATGCCGGAAGCGCTGTGTTCTCCGTGCAACCCCACAAACCAGGCGCATAGTGAGATCAGTTGGAACAAAATCAGTTCTGGAATAGAACCCATCGGACTTAGCGGGAGGGCTAGTTGTTCTACTGGGTTGATATACGCCAGTAGGCTGACGCCTTGCCTGAAAAGCTCAACGCATAAAACGGTTAAGAAGCCAGGGCCAATCAGATTGAGCGTATCCGCTAGACGAGGACTCAGGTTGGTTCGATACTGGTCTTGTTCTGAGATGAAGCGCAGCCGAGGTTTCGTCGAAAAATATTGTAGAAGCCAAACGGCCATCCAGGTGAGCGGAATGCTAGTGAGGATAGAGCCGTGATAAGAGACGATTTGGGCGGATTGGCTAATGGTGAGAAACCCTGAACCTCGGAAGAAACAAATGAGAGAAATGAGCAGTGTTCCCGTCTGATCGAGATTTTTTTCTTTGGCTAGCAGCGTACTCAGCGAGAGGCTAGCAAAAAGCGGCATTAAAAAGTTGCTGAGCCGACTGAAAGCATCTCTGTCGATGTGAGGAACTGGAATACCCCAACTGGCGAGTAGCGTGGTGAGACCATAGAGCACCACCAGACAATTTACGATCAAAACAGCAGGGAGCAGCGAGAGAAAAGTTTCGCGGAGAATGAGTAGTGCTTTGAACTGAATGGGCGAGCTAAAAAATTTGAGCATCTAAGGGGTAGAGCACTCAGCGATGGTGGTTCAACATGAGGCTTTTAAGAGATCTTTTCACCGGCATAGGAGCTAGAGCTAGAGCTATGCCGGTGAAAAATCATAGGAGCATACTGCCTGCAAAGCAGCGATCGCACCCCCAATTCACCGAGAGACTGGCTTTATGCTTTCAAGATTTGATCGTCTAACGAAAAGTCGGTGTCTGTTGCGGCTTGGCGAGTCGCAAGGTAGTCGTGCTCGTACGAGTCTTTGAGTCCGCTAATGAGATCGAACTGGGGCTGCCAGTTGAGCTGAGCTTTGGCTTTGCTGATGTCGGTGAAAAAGTGCTGAACGCGCATGGGAAAGGCTTTGCGCTTGCCAAAATCAAATTGGCTGGGGTCGTAGTGGACAATTTTGATCTCGTCTGGAGATTTGCCCACGGCGATCGCACAAGCGCTTGCTAGCCCATCGAAAGTAACTGCCTTATCTCCCGAAATATTATAAATTTGCCCAATGGCTTGGGCGTTGCCTAAAACTGAAACCATCGCGGCGGCCAGATCTTTGCAGTGACCGAGCTGGGTAAGGGCCATGCCGCTACCGGGAATAGGGACAGGGCGATCGCGCACCAGGCGATCAAAAAACCACTGCTCGAGTGGATTGTAGTTTTGGGGGCCGTAGATGTAGACGGGGCGAATGGCCGTAAAGGGAATGCCGCTGCGCTTGAGATAGTCTTCGGTGTGGTGTTTGCCTTTATGTCGGCTGTTGGGATCGACCGGATCACCTTCAACGTGAGGCATCTGATCGCTTTGGGCATAAACTCCGGCAGAGCTGACGTATATATAGTGCTGCAACTGGCCTTTGAAGAGATCGACCAGCGGCTGCGTATGGGCGAGTTCGCGGCCGTTGTTGTCGTAGATGGCGTCGAAGGCTTGGTTCTTTGCGTATGGCTCAAGGGCGGATTTTAGGGCTTCGGGCTGGGTGCGATCGCACACAATAGTCTCCAATCCCTCCACCGGCGCAGGATGATTTCCCCGATTCAGCAATACGACCTCATGACCCGCCGCTACGAGCTGCCGAGTGAGATAGATCCCGATAAATCGCGTTCCACCAATAACTAAAATTCGCACTGCTTTTCCACCCTCTGCTATGACCCAACTGAATCTGCTTCTTAGAATAGCGGTGTTTAGAATGCGAACGCGATAGAACCGCCTGGAAAAAAACGATAGATAAGAATAATCTATCTCGGTTATAAATAACTTTAATTTATGCAACGGAAGACTGAGAGAATACTTCAAGTAGTTGAAACAAATATTTACAAAAATCGGTCGCAAATATGTCAATTTGTATCTTGAAAGCCGTAAAACCTTTTATGACAAGGTTTTCTGGTAAAACATTATGAAGATAGGAAAAATTAATGATGACTGTCGAAAACTGTCTTTACCTCAATTCTGAGGTTTTGTAAACATTTGTTTCGGTGGTCATGTCGCTTTCATTTCACCTGCCATTCCCACTTTTGCCATTCCCACTTTAGGAGTTCACTGCATGTTTACTCAGGTTCGCCCTGACATTAGACACATCGCCCCCGAGAATGTCGGCGAGCGATATCTGGTTAAAGTTGTCTACGTTGTGTTGGAGCCTCAGTATCAAAGCTCTTTGTCTGCGGCGGTGCGCTCTATTAATGACAATAATTCGCAGATTGCGATAGAAATTAGCGGCTACCTGATTGAGGAGCTGCGCAACGCGGATAATTTCGAGGCATTTAAACGAGATATTGCCGAAGCGAATATATTCATTGGCTCGCTGATTTTTGTAGAAGAGCTAGCGGAGAAAGTAGAAGCTGCTGTGAAACCGCATCGCGATCGCCTTGATGCCGCCGTGGTGTTCCCTTCGATGCCGCAGGTAATGCGCCTGAACAAGCTGGGTACTTTCAACATGTCTCAGCTCGGTCAGTCTAAAAGCGTAATCGGCGACTTCATGAAGAAGAAGCGCAAGAAAGAAGGCAGTGGCTTTGAAGACGCCATGCTGAAGCTGCTGCGGACGCTGCCGAAAGTGCTGAAGTATTTGCCGGTGGAAAAAGCTCAGGACGCTCGCAACTTCATGCTGAGCTTTCAATATTGGCTGGGCGGTTCCGCCGAGAACCTGGAGAATTTTCTCCTGATGCTGTCTGACCGCTACGTGCTGACAGACAAAGACATTAAAGGCGCGCCTAAAGATGACGGCCTGACCTTTGAGGAGCCGGTGACCTATCCCGATACGGGCATTTGGCATCCGCTCGCGCCCACCATGTTTGAAGACGTGCGCGAATATTTGAACTGGTACGACTCGCGCAGCGATATTCCTGAGATCTCTCGCAATGAGAATGCGCCCTGCGTGGGCCTGGTGCTGCAGCGGACGCACCTGGTAACGGGCGATGAGGCGCACTATGTGGCGATTGTGCAGGAGCTGGAGTACAAAGGCGCGCGCGTGATTCCTGTCTTTGCCGGTGGCCTAGACTTTTCTAAGCCCGTAGAACAGTTTTTCTACGATCCGCTGAATCCTGACGAAGCGCTGGTAGATTCTGTTGTTTCTCTGACCGGATTTGCTTTGGTCGGTGGCCCGGCTCGTCAAGATCATCCCAAGGCCATTGACGCGCTGAAGCGATTGAACCGTCCTTATATGGTTTCTTTGCCGCTGGTTTTTCAGACGACAGAAGAGTGGGAAGCGAGTGACCTGGGCCTACACCCAATTCAGGTGGCGCTGCAAATGGCGATTCCTGAGCTGGACGGGGCGATTGAGCCGATTATTATGTCGGGTCGCGATGGCATGACCGGTCGGGCGATTACGCTGCAAGACCGGGTTGAGGCAATTTCGACGCGATCGCTAAAATGGGCACGGTTGCGCAAACTGCCCAGAATAGACAAAAAGCTGGCAATCACGGTATTTAGCTTTCCGCCGGATAAAGGCAACGTGGGTACAGCGGCTTATTTGAACGTGTTTGGCTCTATCTATCGCGTGATGGAAGAGATGCAGAAAAAGGGCTACACCATTGAGGATATGCCCGAAACGCCTGAAGCGCTGATGCAGGCCGTAATTCACGATGCGCGGGCGCAGTTCAACAGCCCTAACTTGAACATTGCGCATAAGATGTCGGTAGCAGAATATGAGGAACTGACGCCTTATTCTGAGCGACTAGAAGAGAACTGGGGGCCACCGCCAGGACAGCTCAATACAGACGGCCAAAACCTGTTGGTTTACGGCAAGACCTTTGGCAACGTGTTTATTGGTGTGCAGCCCACGTTCGGCTACGAGGGCGATCCGATGAGACTGCTGTTCTCCCGGTCGGCGAGTCCACACCACGGGTTTGCGGCTTATTACACTTACCTGGAGAAAATTTGGAAGGCGGATGCGGTGCTGCACTTTGGGACGCACGGCTCGCTAGAATTTATGCCCGGTAAGCAGATGGGAATGTCTGGGAAGTGCTACCCCGACAACCTAATTGGCAATACGCCCAACCTGTATTACTACGCGGCAAATAACCCTTCCGAGGCGACGATTGCGAAGCGTCGAGGCTATGCGTCTACGATTAGCTATTTGACGCCGCCCGCTGAGAATGCGGGCTTGTATAAGGGCCTGAAAGAGCTGAGCGAGCTAATTGGGTCTTATCAGACGTTGAAAGAGGGCGGTCGCGGCCTGCCGATTGTGAATGCGATCATTGAGAAGGCGCGACAGGTCAACCTGGATAAGGATATTGAATTGCCGGCGGAAGATGCGGGCGGCTTGAGTAAAGAAGAGCGCGATACGTTAGTCGGTAAGGTCTACATCAAATTGATGGAGATTGAGTCTCGGCTGTTGCCTTGCGGGCTGCATGTGGTGGGTAAGCCGCCGACTGCGGAAGAGGCGATCGCAACGCTAGTCAATATCTCTGCTTTGGATCGCGCTGAAGAAGAACAGAAGAGCTTGCAGCGGATTGTGGCGGAGAGTTTGGGTCGCGATATTGACGAGATTTATTACAACAGCGATCGCGGCAACTTAGAAGACGTACAGCTCTTATACGACATCAACGCGGCCATTCGCACCGCTGTGACTGCGATGGTAGAGCAACAGATGGACGAAGAAGGCCGGATTTCTAAGAAGTCGATGCTTTCTATGTTCAACTTTGGCGGCTCGAAAGACCCCTGGACAAAGGCGCTGCACGAGGCGGGCTACACCAAAGTCGAGAACGATTCGCTAAAGCCGCTGTTTGAGTTTTTGCAATATTGCCTGAAGCAGGTAGTGGCCGATAACGAACTGGACTCTTTGCTGAGCGCGCTAGACGGCGAGTACATTCTGCCTGGCCCTGGTGGCGATCCGATCCGCAACCCGGATGTCTTGCCAACGGGTAAAAACATGCATGCGCTCGATCCGCAGTCTATTCCGACTTCGGCGGCGGTGCAATCTGCCAAAATTGTGGTAGATCGCCTGTTGGATCGACAAAGAGCTGAAAACGACGGCGCTTATCCGGAGACGATTGCGACCGTGCTTTGGGGTACGGACAATATCAAAACGTACGGTGAGTCTTTGGCTCAGATGATGTGGTTTGTCGGCGTGAAGCCGGTGCCAGATTCGCTAGGTCGGATGAACAAGCTGGAGCTGATTTCTTTAGAGGAATTGGGTCGGCCTCGAATTGACATTGTGATTAACTGTTCGGGCGTGTTCCGCGATTTGTTTGTAAATCAGATGGCGCTGCTAGATCGGGCGGTGAAAATGGCGGCTGAGGCTGAGGAGCCTTTGGAAATGAACTTTGTGCGCAAACATGCGATTGATCAAGCTGAAGAGTTTGGCCTGTCTTTGCGCGATGCGGCGACGAGAATTTTCTCGAATGCGTCGGGATCTTATGCGGCGAACGTGAATTTGGCCGTGGAGAACAGCAGTTGGGAAGAAGAGCAAGAACTGCGCGATATGTATTTGGCGCGGAAGTCTTTTGCCTTTAACTGCGACAATCCGGGGATGATGGAACAATCTCGCGGATTGTTAGAAGCTTCGCTGAAGACGGCGGATGTAACTTTCCAAAACCTGGATTCCTCGGAGATCTCTCTCACTGACGTATCTCACTACTTTGACTCTGACCCGACTAAGGTGGTGGCGAGTTTGAGAGAGGACGGCAAGAAGCCGACTTCGTTTATTGCGGATACGACGACAGCGAATGCTCAGGTGCGATCGCTCTCTGAAACCGTCCGACTAGATGCGCGCACAAAGCTGCTGAACCCCAAGTGGTATGAGGGCATGCTCGCTAACGGCTATGAAGGCGTGCGCGAACTCTCCAATCGCCTAGTGAACACGATGGGTTGGTCGGCGACGGCGGACGCGGTGGATAACTGGGTGTATGAGGATACAAATGACACCTTCATTAACGATCCGGAGATGTGTAAGCGGCTGATGGACTTGAACCCGAACTCGTTCCGCCGGATGGTGACGACGCTGCTAGAAGTGAATGGTCGCGGCTACTGGGAAACCAGTGATGAGAACATTGAAAAGCTTCAGGAGCTATACGAGGAAGTGGAAAATCGGATTGAAGGGGTTGAATAGGCGATCGCCTTAACCACGATATGCTGAATGAAAGGGGGTGGGCGAAAGCTCGCTCCTTTTTTTTGCGTGAGTATGCAGGCTGCTTTGAAGTCCTACCTAAATGACGTACCTAAAGGACGTAACCGCCTCTTCTACTCTCTGGCGCTGATGCTAGGTTTTGTTAAGTTACTTAAGGCGATCGCCTCGGCCAAAAGCCCAGCAAAGCCGCCGCCACTGGGTAGCAGAGTGCAGACCTATAGCATTTCGTCTCAATCCCCGGTAAGGTAAGCCCCTAGACTGCAATTGAAGCATTCGCGTCGAATTGAGTATACTTCCGTCAATATCAGCGTTCGCGCTGTATTCAGCCACCTTGGGAAAGACTTATGACCGATAATCTTGTCATTTCGACCCACCAGCTCACTAAGCAGTTTGATGACTATGCGGCAGTCAGCGAAGTGAGTTTGCAAGTCCGTGAGGGCGAGGTATACGGACTCATTGGCCCCAACGGCGCAGGCAAAACCACGCTGATACGGCTGCTGGCAATGGCCGATAATCCGACGGTGGGCGAGATTTATATCGACGGCAAGCCAGTCATTCGCGCTCAGCCCAACCCAGAGATTAAAAGACGCATTGGCTACTTGCCGGACGATTTTCCGCTGTACGACGACCTGACGGTGCAGCAGTATTTAGAATATTTTGGTCAGCTCTATTATCTCGAACCTGCGGCGCTGCATCCGCGAATTGGCGATGTTTTGGCGCTAGTGCAGCTAGAGAATAAGCGAAACAGCCTAATTGGCAGTCTTTCGCGGGGGATGAAGCAGCGGCTGAGTTTGGCGCGTACGGTCATTCATCGGCCTAAGCTGTTGTTGTTAGATGAGCCGGTTTCGGGTTTAGATCCAATTGCTCGCGTGGAATATTGCAAAACGATTAAGCGCTTGCAGGCGGAGGGTATGACGATTCTGATTTCTTCGCATATTCTCAGCGATTTGGAAGACTTTTGTTCCAACATTGGCATTATGGAGCAAGGCCGGTTGGTGGAAAGCGGTAGGCTAGATTCGCTCTATAAAAAAGAGGGGCAGCGGCTGCTAATTGGCGTATTGGGTGAGCAGTCGACGATTGAGATCTTTTTGCAGGAGCATCCGCTGGTGGAGAAATATGAGCGCATTGAGAGAGGGCGGCTAGGAGAGTCTGGGAAGCTGGGCGTAACTTTTTCGGGGTCGGAGGAAGCGGCGGCGGATTTGCTGCGAGTGCTGGTGCAAGAGGGCGTTCGAATTAGTGAGTTTCATTATACGCAGGAGAGTTTGGAAGATATCTTTATGCGGCTAGGGTATAAGCAGACGGCTTAAAGGGATGGAGAGACTAGCAACTATTGAAATTTATCTCGTGAAACTTATCTCGTATCATTATGACTCAATGGACTGACCGGATTGGTAAGCGTAACCCGCAATTTTTGAGAGAATGCCGGGGTCGACTCAAGTCTCGTAGTGTAATTGCGGCGATCGCCCTTTCACTCATTGTTCAGTTTCTGCTGTACATTTCAATCGCAGGACTCGGCGGCGAAATTGTGCCCGCAGACCAGCGCTATGTTTGTCAGGCGCTGAGCTGGATGATGCCCTACGCGCTGTTTGTGCTGGGCGGGTTTTATATTGTTGACGATCTGTCGAAAGAAGATAGAACGGGGACGCTGAATTTTATTCGGCTTAGCCCGCGTCCGGCGCAGGAAATTTTGCTGGGTAAGCTGCTGGGCGTTCCGCTGCTGCCTGCCATTTTGGCTCTGACGGCGGTGCCGCTGCATATCATTTCGGGCTTGTTGGGCGACGTTTCGGTGTTGTGGTTTATCAGCTATTACGTCTTGCTGACGTTTGGTACGGCGTTTGTATATACGCTGGCGCTGCTGTTTGGCTTTGTGGGGAGTGCTTCGCCGTTTGGGAAGCAGCAGGCGTTGAACGCGATCGCCTTTGCAATATTGGCCCTAATTGCTATTACACCGATATTTATGACCTGGAATTCGTTTGCTACCTGGTGGGGATTTCAGGGGCATTCGGCGCTGCCTACAGGGTTTTATTCAGGATCGCAGCCGGATCGGTTGGTGCAATGGCTGTACTTACCGATTGTCGGTAACTTGATAATCGCGCATTTGTTTACGCTGGGTAATTTGGCCATTGGTACATTTTTAACCTGGCGGGTGCTGCTGCGAACGTTTCGAATTCCGCAGGCAACGCTGCTAAGCAAACGCATTAGCTACGTCATAGTGGCTTACCTGAATGTGCTGCTGTGGGGTTTCTTTCAAAGCGATTTGTTCGCATCGACTGGAGACCGCGTTTTTGGCTTTGCTATAGCAGCGTTTGCGCTGAATGTGGGAATCGCCTTCTTGCTAATTTTCGCGATCGCTCCTACCCGACAAACCCTGATCGACTGGAGCCGGGCGCGAGGCGGCAGCATCCCCGACTGGATATGGAACGACAACAGCCCTTCTGTATTCTCTATTTTCATTAGTGCGGCGATCGCCGGTGCGCTGATTGTGCCCTGGATTTTAATCGTCGATAGAGGCCAAGAGATCTCGGTTTTGCCGTTGATATTAGCGGCGCTGAGCTTGGGCACCTGCGCCTTAATTTACGCCACCATTGTGCAGCTTATTTTCGGCTCAAAGCTAAGAGCGCCTTTTGTGTGGGCCGTCGGCACCGTGGCGACCATAGCCGTTGTCCCACCGATCTTTTTGAGCGTTCTCAATATCGGCATGGATGGCTCTATGACCGCGGCTGAAATGGCGATTTGGACATTCTTTGGTCTGCCGTTGGGCGTTGCTAAGCAGTCGGGCGTAGAATCGGCGGCGTTGGGTATTGGCATTGGCTGGGCTTTGCAAATAGTGGTGCTGCTCATACTGCTGAGTCGGTTGGCTCGTGGCCTGAAGCGGCTGGGTGAGAGAAGAGCGATCGCACCTCACTAACTTAATGCAGTCGCAGATCGTTTGAATGGAGAGCGATCGCGTTTGTTTGTGAGGCTGATAGAAGCGATCGCCTCAAAAGGAGTTTTCCATAAGTCAAGTCAGAAGACGAAGCCTAATCCAGTCTCCCCATCCTTGTCGATCTCAGTTTCATCATCAACTACCCCAATCGCAGAGAAAGTCCATTCTGGCGCTAAGGCAAATTCACCATATCGCGAATATTTCCCTGCACCGCACCCACGCCCGCATCAAACTGACGATCCTGCTTATGCACCCTCATCGACATGCCATGCTTAGGCCGCATCACAATCGTTCCCGCGCGGTCTATTGGGTTCTCAGGCACAAACTCCAGCCGGTATCGCTGTAGCAGCATCGCCAACATAATGTTCATCTCCCACCTCGCACCGCCCGCACCAATACCAACCCGAGGCCCCGCGCTAAACGGATTGGACTCGTAAGCTGTCGGCGTAATCGTCTCCCACCGACTTGGGTCAAAAGACGCTGGGTTTGGGTACAAATCGCTCATGTGATGCGTTTGAGCAATGCTAACCAACACTTCCGTCCCGGTCGGCAGACTATAGCCACCTAGCTCAGTAGGTTTAGCGGTAACCCGAGCATTCCAGGGCACAGGCGCAAGCACTCGCATACTCTCTTTTATCACGCGCTCTAGCAGCGGCAAGCTTTTAAGTTGTTCTAAATTTGGCGCATCTCCTTGCAAAACGCCCTCTAGTTCATCTAATAAATCGGCCATAATCTGCGGATGCTGAGAGAGTAAAAATAATGTCCAAGTCAGTGCATTGGCGCTGGTATCATGACCCGCAATAAAAATCACGCCCAAATGACCTAGCAACTCTTCCTCGCTTAACTTTTCTTGCGTTTCCTCATCTTGCACCTGCATCAGCATAGAGAGCACATCAGGCTCGTCGCATCCTCGCGCCCTTTTAGCATCCAACAGCGCTTTCATCGACTGCTCGTACTTTGCCACTAGATTCAAATAGCGACGCCACGGTAGTCCTGGCAAATCATACCGCAGAAATTCCATCGCCAAGCTGCCCTGAATATCTAAGGCCGCATGTAATATCTCTCCCGCGCTCGCGCCTTCTGGGCCAATATCTTCCCCAAGAAGAGACTTGGCCGCAATTCGCAGCGTCACCTGTTGCATTGTGGCTGCTAGATCCTGCACCTGCCCCACTCCCAACTTGTCCAATTCATCTGCGGTGATGGCCACCATATCTTGCAAGTAGCTGCCCAATCGCTGATGGTGAAAGGCTGGCATCATTAGCTTGCGCTGTTTCTTATGCGCCGCTTCGTTGTCGCCAAAGAGGCCCACCAAAAAGTGATTTAGCGGCTTGGCCCGCGCCGACTCATGGCGAAAGCGATACAGCGGGCCAGTAAGCGGACATTTGTAGAAAACATCTGGCTGGGTTGCGACCTGACGCACCACCTCGGGGCCACAGGCAAACACGGTGCCGGGACAATCTGGATAGTGAGAATAGAGCCGGGTGCCGCCTCCTTCTACCAAGGAAACTACATTGCCGTACTTCTCGAATAGCTGGCGCGTGTAGGCAATGGGGTCTTTGGCGAACCGGAGAAGGTTGGGAGCTGCACCTAGAAGTGGCGTAGGGGGAGGGCCAGGGACGGTTAGGGTCGGTTTTTGGGCGATCGCACTTGTCATAATGGCACCTTAATGGGTTGTTTTTTACTCTATTGGCAGAACTGACCTGGCAGAACTGATCTGACAAAACTGATCTGACAAAACTGATCTGATAAAACTGACCAGTCGAGGGCCACTGTCAGCTATTTATTAGGGGCAAAAACTGCCTGGCTAGCTGCATCTCCCACATAGCGCCAGTGCCAGGGCTGATCTGAGGCAGCTCCTAAGAGTCCTCGCTTAAGCGGTGAGGCGGTGGTAGATAGCTCAAAGCCATATAGCTTGGCGTTGTTGGTTAGCCACTTGTAGTCCTCCGTTTTGGCAAACGAGAGCTGACGGTCGGTGCTTTCGGATGCGCCGCCAATGTCTAGCGCATAGCCGGTGTGATAGTCGGCGGCGTTACGGGCGCTTTCTTTGGCATCTTGCTGGGCCTGCTCCTGATCTTGGGCCTGTTCTTGGGCCTGTCTTTGCGCATCTTGGGTATCTATAGAACTAGGCGGCGGCGCTTCTGGTTCGCTGCGGTAGCCAGACAGTGCATATAGCTGGATGCCATCAGCGGCAGCAGCAGCAGACATTTGCCAGTAAGCAGTCGCCGCAGCGGGCTGGAGTAAGAGGCTGCTGTCTCCCAAAAACAGCGGCACAAGCTGCGCAGCGTCGGCGGCTGGATAAGCGGATTGGCTAGAAGGGGCGGCCCAATCGCTCCAGCTTTGGGGCAGACGACTGATGCGGTATTCTCCCCAGCGATAGGTTTTAACGCCGATGCCGAGGGCGATCAAAACCGCAACGCTGCCGATGGCCCACTTCACGAGATAAGGGTTGGTCTTTTGGCTGTTGCCGTAGGAATAGCGGTGAGAGAGATGGCTAACGGTTTCAGTCGCAGATTTGGGGCCACCCACGGCCAAGTTCAGCGGATAGGGAAGGTTGTTTTGCCGATTATTCTGCCGGTTATTCTGTCGGGTTTTGGCGGCGGCGTGGGGCCAGGCGGTCAGGGCCGTGGTTTCTAGATTGGTCGTTTGGGTGGTTCGGCCGAAGCTGGTCGCCTGTTTGCCAGGGGCCGCGACTACGGTGGGAAAGCGACTGTCTTGGGCTATTTGATGGCGATCGCGCACTACTTTTAGCTGCGAGAGCGCGTCTTGGGCCTGTTCAAAGCGATCGCGCCAATCATGCCGCACCAACCGGTCAATAAATTCTGCTAGCGATCGACTCGCCTGGCCATCAATGCCTTCGCCATGCGTAACATGTTCTCGCCAGAGCAACCCCTTCACCGGATCGAAGTCTAAGTCTTGGTGGTGCAGGCCGGTGAGCGCTTCGATGGCAATTAGGCCCAGCGAATAGAGGTCGCTGGCGGGCTGCGGGTTTTGCTGAAGTAGTTCGGGAGCGCTGTAGGGCTGAGGGCTGATGGGAACGCTGCTAGTGAGCGCCCCGGATTCGTCGACGGTACTTCTAGCTAGCTTGGGAAGGGTGCCAAACTCAGTTAAAAAAATCTGGCCGTCGGTATCGCGGCGAATTAAATGCTGTGGATGCAGGTTTTGATGGACAACGCCCTGCTCGTGAACGCATACGAGCGGCACCAGCACGTCTTTTAACAGCTTGCTAACGTAGCCTTCGCTCAGCGGGCGACCGACAGAAATTTCTCGACTAATCGGGTGTCCGCCTAGCCAGGATTGAACAATGTAGAATACTTGCTCCTCATCGTTCGACGACTGATCTGTCTGATGATCGGTATGAAAGTAGGCCAGCACGTTAGGAATTTGGGGATGTGCGCCTAGCAGCTCTAGCGTATGCACCTCGCGCTCGATGCGGTGGCGCATGTTGGCCTGTCGGTAGTTAATCGACTTGACGATGCAGTGAGGGCGATGCAGATAATGGCGATCGCGCGCTAAATACACGGCCATAAAATCCGTACGGCTGATCTGCTCTTCAATTTCAAAGCGGCCTTCGAGAATCAGAGGACTCATGGTTTAAAGCTGACGCTAACCTATACAACTTCACTGAATCTGAGCTAAATTCCGGCAAGCGTTGGCAGAGCCACCCCTACGGAGTATCGCCCGGCCTGTCTAAATTAGGCCCCGATGGATGGTCTTTTTGCGGAGTCTGCTCAACGACAGTTTCTAAACTATAAAGCGATCTCCGCGCAATTACCTATTCACTCGGTCTTTTGTGTCTGGGCCTCT